>JBGVDX010000049.1:0-33681 GCA_045119575.1 Acutalibacteraceae bacterium | reverse complement strand
TGCCGCCGATATCGGCGACTACACCGTGCCGTACCAATGTTTTTTGCTTATTTTATCCAAAATCGGCGGAAACGACCTTTTCTTTATAAAGATGTTTTCTATGTCGTTTGACCTTGTCGGCGCCTATTTCGTGATGAAAACCGTTGAGCTTAAAACAAGCAACGTCACGGTACGCGCCCTTGCGTTCCTGCTTACCCTTGCCGTGCCGACGGTGTGCTTTAACTCGGCGATGTGGGGTCAATGCGACATGATGTTCACCGCGTTTTGTTTAGGCGGACTTTACTTTGCGCTTAAGGGCAGGCCGAGACTTGCCGTAATCATGGCGTCGGTTGCCTTTGCGTTTAAAATTCAAACGGTTTTCTTTGCTCCCGTTTTCCTTGTTCTTTTCCTTATAAAGAAAATCCGTTGGCGCGACCTTTTATGGTTCCCCGCGGTTATGATTATTTCGGTTTTGCCCGCCGTTATCGCAGGAAAAGGCATTTTTTCGGCGCTCGGCGTTTACGCCAAGCAAACCGGCGAATACGGAATGATGTACCTAAACGCGCCGTCGATTTGGCGTTTCCTTGACGGGGCAAACAACCCCTATCCGCAATCAAGCGATTTAGCTCCCTTCGACAATTTTAACAAAATCGCAATCTTGTTAACGGCCCTTGCCGTTGCCGCGCTTGTATATATCGCGTACCGTTACAGGGCAAAGCTTGATACGCGCCGCATGGTCTCCATAGCCTTTATCGGGGCGCTGATGATACCCTTTTTGCTTCCCCGTATGCATGAGCGTTATTTTTTCGCCGCCGATATCATGGCGCTTGTATACTTTTTTTATAACAAAAAGCGTTGGTACGTGCCGATTATCGTTATTTACAACTCCTACGTTGTTTACGTATACTACCTTTTCCGCGTAGAAATCGGTACCGACATTGTAAATTCTGGGCTTTTGCTCCTTGTTTTGGCGCAGGCGCTTTACGAATTTGTAAACGAGCTTATTAACGCGCCCGTTCCCGAAAATTCGCTTTGCGTTTTCGGCGAAAACGGAGAAAACGGCGATTTTGCCGACGACAACCTTTCGGGAGACAACGATTTTACCGACGACAACCTTTCGGGAGACAACGATTTTGCCGACCAAGACGACCTTGTGTTAAGCTCTATCCCCGATAACGATTAATCAGGAGGATTTACTATATGCAGGTTTTCGACATTTCCGCCGAAATGCTTTCGGCACCCGTTTTTGACGGCGACCCTGCGCCGAATTTATCCCAAATTCAAAGCATGGACCGCGGCGACGGTTATAACCTTACCGCGATTTCCGCCTGTCTTCACGCCGCAACCCATATCGACGCTCCGTTACATTTTGTCGACGGCGGCGCCTCGATAGACGACTTTGACTTGTCGGTTTTTATGGGCGAATGTGACGTTATCGCCTGCAACTCGTTTGACGAGGATATTTCGGGCGAGGACATTGAACGGCTTGTTAAAAAAGGGACTAAGCGCGTCCTTTTCAAGACCTTGGGAAAATGTCGGTTAACCCTTTCCGCCGCGTTTGCGCTTATTTCGGCGGGCGTTAAATTGGTCGGCATTGACTCAACCTCTATCGCCGCGGAAAGCGAAACCGCCGCCGTGCATAAAGAACTGGGGCTTGCCGAAATTTGCATAATTGAGGGGCTTACCCTTCGCCATGTCCAGTCGGGCAGGTACACGCTGTTCGCCTTGCCGATAAAAATTGAGGGCGTTGAGGCGGCGCCCTGCCGAGCCATATTAATGAAATAACTTTTGGAGTGATAAATTTGCCCATTTCCCCCGACCATATCCGCAATTTTTGCATTATTGCACATATCGACCACGGCAAATCGACCCTTGCCGACCGTATGCTTGAGCTTACCGATTCGGTTGCCAAGCGTGACATGGAGGACCAGATTTTAGACAACATGGACCTCGAACGCGAGAGAGGTATTACCATCAAGGCTCACGCCGTTACGATTGACTATACCGCTTCCGACGGCGAAACTTACGAGCTTAACCTTATCGACACGCCGGGACATGTTGACTTTAACTACGAGGTTTCCCGTTCCCTTGCCGCCTGCGAGGGCGCCGTATTGGTGGTTGACGCTTCTCAGGGTATTGAGGCGCAGACCCTTGCCAACACCTACCTTGCCGTTGACCACAACCTTGAAATTATCCCGGTTATCAACAAAATCGACCTGCCGTCGGCTGAGCCCGAGCGAGTTATTAAGGACATAGAGAATATAGTCGGCATACCCGCCGAGGGCGCCGCCCGAGTTTCGGCTAAAACGGGACTTAACGTAGGCGAGGTTATGGAAAACATCGTTCGCGATATTCCTGCGCCCGTTTGCGACCGCGAAGCACCGCTTCAGGCGCTTGTTTTCGACTCATATTACGACGCTTATAAGGGCGTTATCGTATATTTCCGCGTTAAAAGCGGCGTTGTCCGCACGGGAGACACCATTAAAATGATGGCTACGGGGGCGCAGTTTGACGTTGTTGAGGTAGGACGCAAAAAGGCTACCCGAATGGAGCCGTGCGACGCTCTTTACGCGGGCGAGGTAGGTTATCTTGCCGCCTCCATCAAAAACGTAGGCGACGCACGTGTAGGCGAAACAATTACTCACGCCGACCGTCCCGCCGAAAAGCCGCTCGACGGTTACCGCAAAATTAATCCCGTAGTTTTTTGCGGCGTTTACCCCGCCGACGGAGCGAGATACACCGATTTGCGCGAGGCGCTTGAAAAATTACAGCTTAACGACGCTTCGCTTGAATTTGAGCCCGAAACCTCGGTTGCTTTGGGATTTGGGTTCCGTTGCGGATTTTTGGGCTTGCTCCATATGGAGATTATTCAGGAGCGCCTTGAACGCGAGTATAACCTTGACCTTGTTACAACGGCGCCGAGCGTTATTTACCGCATAGGGCTTGCGACGGGCGAAACGGTTGAAATAGACAACCCGACCAACTACCCCGACCCTGCGATTATAGTCAGCGCCGAGGAGCCGATTTGTACCGTCCATATCTATTCGCCGAGCGAATTCGTGGGCGCGATAATGGAGCTTTGCCAGCAACGCCGCGGCGAGTTTAAGGACATGCAATATATCGGCACCGAGCGTGTAGACATACATTATATTTTACCGCTTAACGAAATTGTTTACGATTTCTTCGACGCCCTTAAGTCGCGTACTCGCGGCTACGCTTCCTACGATTATCTTACCAGCGGATACCAAAAATCCAACTTGGTTAAGCTCGACGTGCTTCTTAACGGCGAAATAGTAGACGCCCTTTCCTTTATTGTTCACGCCGACAACTCCTATTCAAGGGCAAGGCGTATCGCCGAAAAGTTAAAGGAGCATATCCCGAGACAGATGTTCGAGGTACCCGTTCAGGTCGCCGTCGGCGGTAAGGTTATCGCCCGCGAAACGGTTAAGGCGATGAGAAAAGACGTGCTTGCGAAATGCTACGGCGGCGATATTACAAGAAAGAAAAAGCTGCTTGAAAAGCAGAAGGAAGGTAAAAAGCGTATGCGTCAGCTCGGCTCGGTCGAAGTGCCGCAAGACGCATTTATGGCCGTCCTTAAGCTTGATGAATGATAAAAGTGAACCCACAAAAGGGACAACGCTTCTTTGCGAGGTGTTGTCCCTTTTTTTATTGTTTTCGGGGGTCTCGGTTAAGCCAGAATCGGCTTGCCGCCGCCTAATCGCCGAAACAATAGATTGCGCTGAGGGATATATGCGGTTAAAAAAGCCGAATATTTTTACAATTTCAACAAAATCTCTTGACAAGTTCGACAAAATATCCTATCATTAAACAAAATTATACTTTAGTCAGATAAAGCCGTGATTTCGGTGTATTCAATTAGGGAGAACACGGATTTTCTTTAATTGAATGCGCCTAAAACGGCTATTTTTATTCGGAGGGATAAATAATGAAGAAAAAACTAATCACCTACATTATTGCGGCGGTTGTAGTTATCGCAATAATGACCGTTGCCGCCGTTCAGTGCTTTGGCACAGACGCAAGCTCGGTTACCGTTGACTGCGGCGCTTGCGACGGCGTCGGTTACTGCTCCGACTGTTACGGAAAAACGGTTGAATGCGAAACCTGCGAAGGCTTAAACGTTTGCGCCGACTGCTCCGGCTCCGGTACAGTTGCCGCCTCAAGCAAGATGTACTCCACGTTTTGGGCTCTTATTCCGCCGGTTATCGCTATCGGTCTTGCCCTTGTAACTAAAGAGGTTTACTCCTCGCTTTTCATCGGTATTGTTGCCGGCGCCCTTATCGGCTCCAACTTCTCGTTTACCGGTGCGGTTGACATGGTTATAAGCGACGGCATTATTTCCGCCGTTTCCGACACAGCGGGTATTTTCATTTTCCTTGTTGTTTTGGGCGCAATAGTTGCCCTTGTTAATAAGGCGGGCGGCTCGCGTGCATTTGGTAACTGGGCCGAGCGCAACGTTAAATCCCGCGCGGGCGCTATGCTGGCAACCTTCTTGCTCGGCACGCTTATATTTATTGACGACTATTTTAACTGCCTTACCGTTGGCTCGGTTATGCGCCCCGTTACCGACAGCCACCGCGTTTCACGCTCCAAGCTGTCCTATATCATCGACGCTACCGCTGCCCCCGTTTGTATGATTGCTCCCATTTCTTCTTGGGCCGCCGCTGTTTCCCAGTATGCGCCCGAAGGCGAGGGACTTGCCCTTTTTATAAAGGCTATCCCCTACAACTTCTATTCGCTCCTTACCCTTGTATTTATTGTAGTTATCACTCTTATGAAGTTCGATTACGGCCCCATGAGACTTCACGAGCTTAACGCTCAGCTTAAGGGCGACCTTTACACCTGCGGCGATAAGGCCGAGGTTGCCGAAAACGAGCCTTCCTCAAAGGGTAAGGTTATCGACCTTATTTTACCGGTTATTATCCTTATAGTTACCTGCGTGCTTGCTCTTGTTTATATCGGTAACGGCAACTCCTTTGCTAACATTAACTTTATCGACGCCTTTGCTAACACCGACGCTACCGTCGGTTTGCCTTGGGGCGGCGTAATTTCGCTTGTTCTTATCGCCGTTTACATGATGTGCCGCCGCCTTGTTAACTTCAAGGACGCCATGGGCAGCATTCCGCAGGGCTTTATCGCGATGGTTCCCGCTATACTTATCCTTACCTTTGCAACCAGCCTTAAAAACATGACCAACGCCCTTGGCGTAAGCAACTACGTTGACGGTATCATGTCGGGCGCCGCAGAGGGACTTCAAATGATGTTGCCCGCTATCGTATTTTTGGGCGCTTGCTTTATTTCTTTCGCTACCGGCACCTCTTGGGGCACGTTCGGTATCCTTATCCCGATTGTACTCAGCGTATTCCCCGAAGGCGAGCTTATGATTATCGGTATGTCGGCTTGTCTTGCCGGCGCCGTTTGCGGCGACCACTGCTCACCCATCTCCGACACAACAATTATGTCGTCGGCGGGCGGCCAGTGCAACCACATCAACCACGTTTCTACTCAGCTTCCCTACGCTATCAGCGTTGCGGCTATTTCCTTCGTTATGTACGTGATTTCCGGCTTTGTTCAGAACATCTTTATCTGCTTACCGCTCGGAATCGTGCTTACTATCGTATTCCTCTTTGTCATGAAAATGGCTACTCAAAAGAAAACCGAAAAAATGATAGAAAAAATTAAAAACGCATAATTTTAGGTATAAATACATGCTTTGAGGGGATATAAATGAAAAAAAGATTGCTTCTTATTGCAGTTGCGGCTTTAATGCTTCTTACCGCGTGTAAGCAAAACGACCCTCTTGCCGATATTGTAGCAGAGCTTAGCGCCTCCGAAATTGTTTCGGAGGTGTCAAGCGAGGCTCCCGTTTCTCAGACAATGAAGCTCACCTTTTTGGGCGACTGTCTTGTTTCCACCCTTTACGGCGATAATGACAAAGGTACCCTTAACTGGTACGCCGAAAATTACAAGCCGTCCTATTTTTTCGAAAAGGTTTACGACGTTTTGTCGGCCGACGATTTTACGGTTGCTAACTGCGAAACGGTGCTTACCGACCGCAAGCTTACTCCCCGTCCGAAAGGCGGAACCAGAGCCTTTTGGTTTTACGGCCCGACGAGCAACGCCGCGATTTTCCCCGCGGGAAGCGTCGAAGTTACGGGCGTAGTTAACAACCACATGAACGATTACTACGACGCGGGGTACCAAGACACCCTTGCGGCGCTTAAAAAGCAAAATCTTATAATCGGCGACTACGATAAGCCCGTTTATCTTAACAAAAACGGAATTAAAACGGCCATTTTGTTCGTAGATTTATGGTCGCTCAGCGACGCGTCGGGAATTATCGACTCGATGAACGACCTTGACAAAGACACCGATTACAAAATAGTTTATTTTCACGGCGGCGTTGAAGGCACCAATTATCCCGAACAATGGAAGGTTGACGCCTGCCGAAAGCTTATCGACAACGGAGCAAATTTCGTTATCGGCGCTCATCCCCATGTGTTACAGCCAATTGAAGAATACAACGGCGGCGTTATAGTTTATTCGCTCGGAAACTTCCTTTTCGGCGGAAACACCGCCCCCGTTAAAAACACGATTATGTTCCAGCTTGAGCTGAAAAAGGACGGGTATGCTAAAAACGTTATCCCGTGTCAGGTTTATTCGGGCAGCCGAAACAACTGGCAGCCATGTTATCCCGAAACCGAGCAAAGCAAGCAAAAAACCCTTGAATTGCTCGTCATGACCGACAAACGCTATACGTGGACACCGTCCTCCGACTCAACCTCAAGCGAAACGTCAAGCGATACTCCCGACGAGCCGTCAAGCACGGCGCCGAGCGACGAAACCTCAAGCGCCGAAACGGTAACGTCCACCGCGGACGGTGACGAAGGCGGCGACGGCGGCGAAGATGACGGCGGCGACGGCGACGGCGAAGAGCAATCGGACGATTAATTTTTTAAAAAAAGGGGCAAAATTAGATATGAAATATAAATTTGTGCTGTTCGACCTTGACGGCACCATTACCGACCCGTTTGAGGGAATTACAAACTCGATTATCTATGCCCTTAAAAAGTTCGGGATTGAAGAAACCGACAAAAACAAGCTTGCCGCCTTTATAGGGCCGCCGCTTGTTGACTCGTTCGCAAAATACTACGGTTTTTCCCACGGCTGCGCCTTGGCTTCGGTAGGATATTACCGCGAATATTACGGCGATAAAGGCATTTTTGAATGTATGCTGTACGACGGAATCGCCGAGCTGCTGCGCCAGCTTAAGGACAGCGGAGTTAAGGTCATCATGGCGACCTCTAAACCCGAATTTTTTGCCGAAAAGCTTATGAAGCATTACGAAATCGACGGTTGCTTTGCGGCTATTTGCGGCGCTACCATGAACGAAAAGCGCACAAATAAAGACGAGGTTATCGCCTATGCCCTTGAAAAGGCGGGCGTGGATAATCCCGACGACTGTATCTTGGTAGGCGACCGAAAATTCGACGTTGACGGAGCCAAAAAGTTCGGCATGAAATCGGTCGGTGTTACCTACGGCTACGGCAGCCGCGAGGAAATTGAAAAAGCCGACCCGACCTTCATCGCACACAGCGTTGAACAATTAAAACAAATTCTTATGTAGCAAAAAAAGCTCCTCGCTTTGCCGAGGGGCTTTTTTAGTGCGGTAAGGCGTGGTCTTGGTGACGGTCTGGGCGCAAAAATTGAGGCCGGCGGGGCGTTTCGTTTAAATTTCATAGCCCTTTTCGGGCGGGACGTCGGCGAGAAGAAGCAGCGCCGTTGCCGCTTCGAAAATACGCAAACTGCTTATGTTTTTTGACTTAATCGGGATTTCGCAGGGTTCAATTTTTCGCCCGCTTAAGGTTACAAGCCGACGTTGCAGGCTCACCGCCGCTTTATGCTCCCCGACGCTTGACACCGACAGCGTGTCGTCGTCTGCTGTGCCGCAGGTTACCACCGTACAGCCCGTGTTACGGAGCATACGCATTACCTTGCCGTCGCAGGAGAGGGTTACGGCGTATTTCGCGGACGGCGAGACGTCCTCGGCAGCGGTTGCGGCGTGTTTAGCGAAGGGAAAGGCGTCCTCGGCAGGGGTTGCGGCGTGTTTATCAAAGGGGAAGGCGTCCCCGGCAGGGGTTGCGGCGTGTTTCGCGGACGGCGAGACCGTCGAATTATCCGCCGCATAAACGGCGACGTCATACGGCTCGGCTCGGTTTAAAGCCGATATCCCGTAACGCAAAAGTCCGCGTAAAACAGCCGCTTGGTCGGCAGCCGATAACCCCCAAAATGCAATGTTCAGCTCCACTTATATCCACCCTCCCAAAAAAGTATGCACACCCAAATCTTAAATTATCCCGAAAAAAGGCAAAAAAATGATTAAAATATGACCATATTAGTTACTCGTATTTGTTTAGATTTGCCCTTGTTTTATGAGCCAAAGGGTTTATAATATAAATAAATTTTGTAAATATTAGTTATATAGCTTTTGTGAGGTGTTACAATGCCCGAAAATAATATCGGTTTCCGCGTTGAAGGCGAGGAGTATAATACCAACCTTACCAAATTACTTGAAAAAATGATTTCGCTCGATAAAGAGGGGCGCGAAATTACCGCCCATGCCGAGGACGCACGTATTGCCGCCGAGGAAAAGGTAGTCGAGCAGGTTAAGGCTATGCGTGAGGAGTTCAAGGAGCGCACCAAAAACCGACTTGAAATCACGTTGCAGGACGAGCGCAACCGCGCCGAAGCCGAGCTTAACGCCGAAAAAGAAAAGGCCGAGCAAACCATTGCAAGGCTTGACGCACTTTTCGACGAAAACGGCGACAAATGGGCCGACGAAATTTTTGAAAAAACGGTTGGGTGACCTTTTTTAACGGTTAAAACGGCGAAAGGAGAGTATCGAAAATGCCCATATCGGCGTCAAACGCAATAACGGCCAAGGTAAGGGCGAAATTCGGTGCCCGCCTTACCGACCAAAATTACCGCGACATGATGGCGCTCGGCTCGGTTGCCGAGATAGCGAGCTATCTTAAAACGCGAACGAAATATTCCGCCGTGCTAAACGATGTGCGCGAGTCGGCGGTGCATAGAGGCAACCTTGAACGGCTTTTAAACGAATACTGCTTAACCGAGATGTCGGCGCTTTGCCGATTTGAGCGAAACGTCGGTGACAAAATGGCCGCTGTGCTTACTCTGCGCGAGGAGCTTAAGGTTGTGCTTGATTTTTTACGCTACCTTGCGGTTGGGAAGCCCGAACAATACCTTTTGGTCAGCTCCGCCGTTTCGGACAGCTTGGTTTCGTTCGATTTAAGAAAAATGGCGGCGAGCCGCAATTTAGCCGAGCTTAAAACGGCGCTCGGAGCGTCCCCTTTTGCGAAGGCAATCGCCGGATTTGCAAAGGCGGACAAGGATAAATTCGATTATACCATCGTTGAATCGGTGCTTAACCGAGAACTGTATGAATTCGAAGTCAATTTCGTAAACAAAAACTTTTCGGGTGCGGCGAAAAGGGAGCTTTTGGACATAATCGGTATGCGTGCCGACCTTCAAAACGCCATGATTTGTTATCGCGCAAAAAAATATTTTAACACCGACAACGGGCTGATATTGCCCCAGCTTATCGACACGGGGCTTTACGTTTCCAAAACGGCGAGGGCAAAAATGGCGGCGGCGGAAAGCGGCGACGAGGTGCTGGAAATCCTTAAAAGCACCCGCTACGGCGAATATTTCCGTAAAAACGCCGATATGCCGATTGACAAGCTATGCAGTTTTATTATTTGCGAAAAATTAAGCCGGTGTATAAGAATGTCAACGTCGCCCGACGTGGTCAGCGTTTGCTACACGGGGCTTATGACGATAGAAATGAACAACGTTATTACAATAATTGAGGGCGTAAGATACAATTTGCCGCCCGAAAGCATTAAAAAAATGCTTATTACCGAAGGAGGGGATTAAAACTTGGCCGTTAGTAAAATGAAAATGCTAAGCACTTTGGGTAAAATCGAAATGATGGACAAGGTAGCCGAGATTTGCATAAATTCCGAATGTTTCCACCCCGAAATCACCGCCGACGCTCTTGACGGGATGGCGAGGGTTAACGAGGAAAATCCCTATGCCGCCGAATTCGCTCAGCTTGACGAGCTTTGCAACGAGTTCGGAATTACGGGCAGGGAGGTTTCGCTTGACGGCGCCGACGTTGAGGAATTAAAGGAGTATATCGCCGATTTAAGAGACCGACTTATAGGCGCCAAAGCCCATAAAACCGCTTTAGCCGACCAGTTAAAGAAAAACGAGCTCCTTATCGAACAGCTTTCTCATTACGAAAGCTTGGATATAAGCCTTGACGAGGTTTTTTCCTGCGAATTTGTAACGGTTAGGTTCGGCAAAATCCCGAACGAAAGCTATCGCAAGCTTACAAGCTACGACGACCACCCCTATATCATGTTTGTTCCCTGTTCAAAAGAGGGCGACAAGCTTTGGGGTATATACGCCTGCCCCGCCGACCACGCGGAAGAGGTTGACCGAGTTTTTGCCTCGCTTTTCTTTGAACGCATGAACATTTCGGGCGTTTCGGGGCTTCCCAAAGATACGATAGCCAAGCTTAAAGAGGAAAACGCAGAAATCGAAAAGGACATAGCCCACCTCGATAAGCGAATTTCGGAATATTTCCGCGACGAAAACGACCATATTATGCAGCTTTACACCTATCTTTGCCGCAAAAACGAGGTAGCCGAGTTCAGGCGCTATTTCGCCCGTCACAACAATTACTTTTTCCTTATGGGTTGGGTGCCGGAGGATAAGGCCGACCAAATAGCCGAGAGATTGGAAAAAACCGAATCGGTTGAGGTTGGCATAGATAACGCCGGTACGGTTAAGCACATTGTACCGCCGACCGACCTTAAAAATAAAAAGATTTTCCGTCCCTTTGAGATGTACGTTAAAATGTACGGGTTGCCGAACTATAACGAGCCCGACCCGACCGCCTTTGTGGCGATAACATACACCATACTTTTCGGTATCATGTTCGCCGATTTGGGACAAGGCATAGTTTTATCCCTTGTGGGGCTTTTCATGTGGTATAAAATGAAAATGCCGTTGGGTAAAATACTTGTTCCGTGCGGAATAGTGAGCGCCTTTTTCGGGCTTGCATTCGGCAGCGTATTCGGCTTTGAGCATTTGCTTGACCCGATGTTTCACGCGCTTGGATTTGAGGAAAAGCCGATTGAGGTTATTGATTCGGCGGTTATGCTCCTTATAGCGGCGATAGCAATCGGCGTTGTGCTGGTTATGCTTGCAATGTGCGTTAACATTTATTCGTCAATAAAACGGCGCGACCTTGCGTCGGCGCTTTTCGGGCCGAACGGCGTTGCGGGGCTTTTATTCTACGCTTGCATGATACTTGTCGTGTTATCGTTGGTAATAAAAATGCCCGTGCCGACCTATGTTTTCGGAATTGTTATGGCGGTGGCGATTGTGCTTATATTCCTTAGGGAGCCGCTCGCCGCAATAATTAAAGGCGAAAAACATTGGCAACCCGAAAGCTGGGGCGAATATTCGCTTGACAACGGCGCCGAATTATTTGAAGTTGTTTTATCCTATTTTTCAAACACGTTGAGCTTCCTTCGTGTAGGCGCCTTTGTCCTTATCCACGCGGGCATGATGTTAATGTTCTTTAAGCTCGCCGAATATATGCCAAACGTGGCGCTTTATACCCTGCTTATCGTTTTCGGTAACATTTTTGTTATTGTGCTTGAAGGACTGCTTGTCGGAATTCAGGTTTTGCGACTTGAATTTTACGAGATGTTCTCCCGTTTTTATTTCGGAGACGGCCGCGACTGGGCTCCCGTTTCGATTAAAAAACAAGATTAAGGTTATTTTTCACATAAATTTAGGAGGAATTTTAAAATGTCAACTTTTACAACCGCTCTTATCATCTTAACCCCCGCAGTGGCTATTATCGCCGCTCTTATCGTCGGCAACCGTGTATTTAAGAAAACAGGCAGCGGCTCGTCGGCGCTTAAAAAGCATTTCTTAACCGTAGTTATCGCCGCTTTCCTTTGCCTCATGCTTACGGTAGGCGCTTCCGCCGCCGAAAGCGCAACCGAGGCTCCCGCCGACACCACCGCCGCAACCGTTCAGGTTTCCGACGAGGCTCTTGCGGCTCAGGCTAACGCAGTAGGCAGCGCTTCGGGCATGGGCTTCATCGGCGCAGCTCTTGCAATCGGACTTTCCGCTATCGGCGCAGGTATTGCGCTTGCGGGAGGCGCTCCCGCCGCCATCGGCGCTATTGCAGAAAACCCGAAATCCTTTGGTAAGGCAATGATTTTCGTAGTTTTGGGCGAGGCTGTTGCCCTTTACGGACTTGTAGTTGCTATGCTTATCGTATTCCTTAAGATACCCGATTTATCCTCCTTTGTGGGTTAAAAAATAATGAAATTCTATCTTATAAGCGACAATCACGATACCGTTACGGGGCTTAGATTGGCCGGAATTGAGGGCGAGGTTGTTCACGAGCGAAACGAAGTAGAGACCGCTTTAAGCAAGGCGATTGAAAACGAGGAAATCGGCGTTGTGCTGATGACCGAACAGCTTGTTGAAAAATGTCCCGATATGGTGTACGACCTTAAAATGCACCGCACCCGTCCGCTAATCGTCGAAATCCCCGACCGACACGCCGAGGGCCGCACCAAGGACTCCATCATGCGGTATATCCACGAGGCAATCGGTATCAAGCTTTAATGAGGAAGTAGTAAAAATGGTAAATAACGAAAGAATGGTAAGTGACTTTGTAAACGCCATTACCGACGAGGTAAACGAACGCCGCGAGGAAATAGAAAAAAGCTCGGTCAAGTACGTTGAGGGCGAGCTTAAAAAGGCGGAGTCGGAAATCCTTGAAAACGTATTTTTAGAGGTTAACCGAAAAAACGCCGAAATTAAAGCCTCGGTAGGCAGAGAGGTTTCCGCAAAAGCGAGCGAGTGCCGCAAAAGCGTTTTAAGTCACAGAAGCAAGCTCGCCGACGCGGTTTACGATAAGGCGGAAAAGAAGATAACGGAATTTACGAAAAGCGAAAAATACGAGGAGTTCCTTGTTAATTCGGCAAAAAATGCGGTCGAATTTTTGGGTAAAGAGAGCGTTATATTTGTTCGTAAGGACGATTTATTGTACGCCGATAAAATCGAAAAGGCTACGGGTTGCGGCGTTCAAACGGACGACTCCATTACTATGGGCGGAATTATGGCAAAATGCGGCAAGATTATAGCCGACGACACCCTTGACGCCCGTTTCGAAAAGGAAAAAGAAGCTTTTCGCGAGAATTACAAGATTGAAATTTAGTGAGTTGATTTTAAAGTGGCTGAAAACAACAATGTTATTTACGGCATAAACGGTCCGGTTATAACGGTTAAAAACGCAAGCGACTTTTTTATGCAGGAAATGGTGCTTGTCGGCGAGGAAAGGCTTGTCGGCGAGGTCATTGAAATAAGCGAAAGCCGCACCGTTATTCAGGTTTACGAGGTTACGACGGGGCTTAAATGCGGCCAGCCGGTTTATCCGACCGGTCACCCCATGTCGGTCACCCTCGGCCCCGGAATTATCAGCAATATTTTCGACGGAATTGAACGGCCGTTGCCCATTTTGGAGCAAAACACCGGCGCCTTTATCGGCAGGGGCAGCACAGTAAGCGCTCTTGACGAGGAAAAGGCTTGGTCGGTTACGATGAAAATTTCCGTCGGGGACGAGCTTTCGGGCGGCGATATTTACGCCGAATGTCCCGAAACCGCCTCTATTATTCATAAAATTATGCTTTCCCCGACGCTTTCGGGTAAGGTTATATTTGTTGCGCCCGACGGCGAGTATAAAATTAACGACGTTGTTGCAAAAATTGAGGACAAAAAGGGCAACGTCCATTCGCTTACCCTTTGCCAGGAATGGCCCATCCGTGTGGCAAGACCGATTAAACGGCGCCACGCTTGCAACATTCCGCTTATTACGGGCCAGCGAGTTATAGACACCATGTTCCCCATCGCAAAGGGCGGCACCGCCGCCATCCCCGGCGGATTCGGCACGGGAAAAACCATGACCCAGCACCAGTTAGCCAAATGGTGCGACGCGGATATCATAATTTACGTAGGCTGCGGCGAGCGCGGCAACGAAATGACCCAAGTGCTTGACGAGTTCGGCGCCCTTATCGACCCAAGAACGGGCAAAAAGCTTACCGACCGTACCGTACTTATCGCCAACACGTCGAATATGCCCGTTGCGGCCCGTGAGGCTTCCATTTACACGGGCATAACCCTTGCGGAATATTACCGCGACATGGGCTACGACGTTGCGATGATGGCCGACTCAACCTCCCGTTGGGCGGAGGCGCTGCGCGAAATAAGCGGTCGACTTGAGGAAATGCCCGCCGAGGAGGGCTTCCCCGCATATTTGCCGAGCCGACTTTCGCAATTTTACGAAAGAGCGGGCATGGTAGACACCCTTTCGGGCAAGGTAGGCTCGGTCACCGTTATCGGCGCCGTTTCGCCCCAAGGCTCCGACTTTTCCGAGCCCGTTACCCAAAACACAAAGCGATTCACCCGCGTTTTTTGGGCGCTCGACAAGTCGCTCGCATACGCAAGACATTATCCCGCAATTAACTGGAACATGAGCTATTCGGAATATGACACCGACCTTGCCGCCTATTACGGCGAAAAGGTTGCCCCCGATTTTATGGATTTGCGGGCGAAAATTTCGGCAATACTGCGCGAGGAAACCTCGCTTATGGAAATTGTAAAATTAATAGGCGCCGACGTTTTGCCCGACGACCAAAAGCTGGTTATAGAAGTCGCAAGGGTAATACGCACGGGCTTTTTACAGCAAAACGCCTACCACGCCGACGACACATATGTGCCCCTTTCGAAGCAATATGACATGATGAAAACGGTGCTTCACCTTTACGAAAAGGCAACGGCGCTTTTGAATTTAAGCGTTCCGATTAGCAGGCTTAGCGAAAGCGGCATTTTCGACAAGCTTACCAAAATGAAATACGATATCCCCAACGATAAACCCGAAATGTTCGACGAGTATATCAGGGAGATTGATACCATTATCGCAAGGCTTTGCGGTAAGTCAACGGAGGTTGCCGTATGATTATAAAGCATTTAGGATTAAAGGAAATCAGCGGCTCCCTTGTTGTGCTCGACGGTTGTCCCGACGCCTCGTATGAGGAGGTTGTGGAAATCACGCTCGACGACGGCTCGAAACGCATGGGCCGTGTTGTTGAAATAGCCGGCGACCGCATTGTTGTTCAGGTTTTTGAGGGTACACGCGGAATTTCGCTGCAAAACACCTCAACCGTCCTTACCGCCCACCCGATGGAGCTTAAATTATCGCCCGAAATTTTGGGCAGAGTTTTTGACGGCGCGGGACGTCCCGTAGACGGTATGGGCGAAATTTATCCCGTCATGAAGCGCGACATAAACGGAAGCCCGATTAACCCCGTTTCGCGCGAGTATCCGCGAAACTATATCAACACGGGAATTTCGTCAATCGACTGCTTGGCGACCCTTATCCGCGGCCAAAAGCTGCCGATTTTCAGCGGTTCGGGCATGAAGCACAACGAGCTTGCCGTTCAAATAGTACGTCAGGCGCAAATCGCCAACGATAAAGACGCCGAATTCGCCGTTGTTTTCGCCGCTATGGGCGCAAAAAACGACGTTGCCGATTATTTCCGCGCCTCGTTTGAGCAATCGGGCGTTATGGGCAAGGTTGTTATGTTCCTTAACCTCTCCAACGACCCCGTTATTGAGCGAATTTTAACGCCGAGGTTGGCTCTTACCGCCGCCGAATACCTTGCGTTTGAGCTTGGTATGCATATTCTTGTTATCATGACCGACATGACCTCCTACGCCGAGGCTTGCCGCGAATTTTCATCGTCAAAGGGAGAAATCCCCGGCAGAAAGGGTTACCCCGGTTACCTTTATTCGGATTTGGCTTCGCTTTACGAAAGGGCGGGCATGATTAAGGGCAAGTCTGGCTCGGTTACCCAGTTGCCGATTTTGACCATGCCGAACGACGATATCACCCACCCCGTGCCCGACCTTACGGGCTACATCACCGAGGGCCAAATTGTTTTAGACAGGCGGCTTGACGGGCTTGGAATTTATCCGCCCGTGTCGGTGTTGCCGTCGCTGTCGCGACTTATGAAGGACGGCATAGGCGAGGGATATACGCGAGCCGACCATTCGGCGCTCGCAAACCAGCTTTTTGCATCCTACGCAAAGGTTCAGGACGCAAGGGCGCTCGCCTCGGTTATAGGCGAGGACGAGCTTTCCGACATAGACAAGCGATATATTGAGTTCGGAAAGCAGTTTGAAACCCGCTTTTTGGCGCAACGGTTTGACGAAAACCGTTCGATAGAGCAAACGCTCAACCTCGGTTGGGAATTGCTCGGCTGCTTGCCCGAAAGCGAGCTTGACCGAGTTGACTCGGAGCTTTTAAAGGCACATTACAAAAGCCGATAATTTATAAAAAAGGAAGGTGCAGGCCATGGCCGACGGACAGGTTTTCGCAACCAAAGGCAATTTAATAAGCATTAAAAAGTCGCTCCGGCTTGCACAAACCGGATTTGAGCTGCTCGACCGCAAAAATAACATTCTTATAAGAGAGACCATGTCCCTTATCGACGAGGCGAACGTTATCCAGTCGGCTATCGACGCCGCTTATTCCAAGGCGTATAAGGCGCTTATGGCGGCTAACGTCACGCTCGGTATTGTTGACGACGCGGCGGCGCTTGTGCCGATTGAAAACGGGCTTAGTATTGATTTTCGCTCGGTTATGGGGGTTGAGGTGCCGACGGTAAGGCTTAACTCAACCGTGGGCGAAAATCATTACGGATACCTTAACACAAGCACGGCGCTTGACGAGGCCTACGCCGCTTTTCACGAGGTTAAGCGGCTTACCGTAAGGCTTACGGAAATAGAAAATTCGGTTTACCGCCTTGCAAACGGAATTAAGAAAACCCAAAAGCGGGCAAACGCGCTTAAAAATATTATTATTCCGCGGTTTACCGAGCAGATTAAGACCATTACCGAGGCTCTTGAGGAAAAGGAAAGAGAAGAGTTTTCGAGAATGAAGGTTATTAAAAACAACGTTAAGTAAAGTGGTAATTTTTATATGAAAAACGGGAAGGTTAAGGGAATTGTGCTTACCCTTGTCGGAGGCATTTTTTGGGGCGTAGGCGGAAGTTGCGGCCAATTCCTTTTTGAAAATAAAGAGGTGACCTCGGGGTTGCTTGTGCCGATAAGGCTTTTTGCGTCGGGGTTGCTAATCCTTGTTTTACAGCTTATTCGGAAAGAAAAGATTTTCGACGTTTGGAAAGAGAAAAGGGACGCCGCCGAAACCTTGCTTTTTGCCCTTTTCGGCATGATGCTATGCCAATATTCCTATTTTACAACCATCCAGTATTCGAACGCAGGCACGGCAACCGTTTTGCAATACACGGGGCCCGCCATGATACTCGTTTACCTTTGCATTAAGGCGAAACGGCGGCCGAAAGCATACGAAATAGCGGCGCTCATTTTTTCGTGCGGCGGCGTTTTCGTTTTGGCGACGCACGGTGACATTTCGTCACTTGCCCTGCCGCCCGAGGCGCTTTTTTGGGGAATTATCGCGGCGGTGACCTTGGTGGTATACAACCTCCAGCCGATAAGAATTATTGCGAAGTTTTCGACGCTTACGGTAATGGGTTGGGGCATGACGATTGGCGGAATTGTGCTTACCGCCGTTATGCGCCCGTGGAAGGTTAGCGCCGTTTGGGACACAGAAACGGTTGCGGCGCTTTTGTTTATAATCCTTTTCGGCACGATTGCCGCCTTTTACTGTTACCTTACGGGGGTGCGGCTGGTCGGCGCCGCTAACGCAAGTCTCCTCGCCTGTATTGAGCCGATTGCGGCGACGATAGTTGCGGCGGCGTGGCTTAAGGTTCGGTTTACGCCGATTGATTTGGTCGGGTTTGCGCTCACCATAACCGCCGTCATGATTATTTCGGTTTACCAAATAAAAAACGAGCGAAAAAGTACATAAATTTCCGTCGGTCGAGCCGACAACCTTAATTTTTAAATTAAAAAAACCTGCCTTTACGCCGAGGCAGGTCTTTTTATTTACGCTTCTTTAACTAACCTTTTAATTTGAGGCAGGTTGAACAAAATGCCTACCGCCACCGAGGTTATTATTATTTCGGGCAACATATAAAGTCCGTTGTACGCCGCCGAATAAAGCCACGGATTTCCCGAAAAGGCTTTGCCGAACAGCTCAAACTGTTCAAAGTTGGCGAAAATGATTACGCCCGAAAGCAAATGGGACACGAAACGGCACATAAGCGCCGCGCATGAGCCGATTACTATGCCGACGGTGCCCTTTTTGCGGAAAACGCCCGCAATTCCGATTACGGTGAACGCGACAATGTAATCGAGCATAATTGTGCCGATAAGCGACTGCCAATTAAGGCCCCACGCGAAAAGCCCGTCGACAAGCGCACCGAGCATAAACTGGATAAGCGAATAAATGAACGCCGAGCCAACGCCCCATTTAAGCCCGTACATGACCGAGATAAGCACGACAGGTACCATGCTCATCAGCGTGACCGAGCCGCCGAGCGGCATGTTGTAAATTTTGATGTTGCTCAGTCCCGTCGCAAGCGCAATTAATACGGCGCTGAGCACAAGGCGGGTTGTAAAGGATTTGCGAGATTTTTGCATAATTTATGCCTCCAAACTATTATTTTACTTGAACGCATTTTTATAAGCAAAAAAACACCGCACTATCGTTTCCTACGATAATGCGGCGCTTAAAATGGCGTAAGATGACTGCTTACCTCCGTCGGCATTATCCGAATCAGGTTATAGGGTCAGGACGAAACACGTCCTATCTCAGCCGACTTTAATTGTCAGCACCCCTGCGTTCAATTTTCGTTTTTTATTTTAGCACTTTGCCGTCGTTTGTCAAGAGGTTTTGTCGCAACAGGCAAATTAACTGTCGAAAACTCTGTTAAAGCTTGTTGAAAACTCTGTTGAAACCGTTTAAAACTTGCCTTCTTTTAACATTATTCGTGTATTACGGACAGGCTTATACATTAACAAATCGACCGTAACCGCGGTAAAAACCGCCGATTTTTGGCAGGCGCTTTACTTAATAACAAAATAATTTTTCCTTTAAAAAATTATTTTTTGAAAAAGGCCACTACTACGGCGCCGGGGCCTACGTGTGTGCCGATTACGCTGCCGACCGTTGTGTAGCGCACCTCGTCGAGGTTGCCTTCCCAAATATGCCTGCTGTCCTCGATATATTTAAGGAGCAACGCATCGGAAATACCGCTGTATCCAAGCAGGACCGGTTTAGTGAAATCAACGCCGCCCGACTTTTCAATTTCCTGAACAAGCAAGTTGTTGCCCATTTTAGAGCCGCGTGCCTTGCCAAGCATACTGATTTCGCCGTCAGTTACGGAAATCACCGGTTTAATGTTAAGCACGGCGCCCGCAAAAGCAACCGTTTTTGAAACACGGCCGCCTTTTTTAAGATATTCAAGGGTGTCAACCAAAGCAACAATAATTATTTTCTTCTTTTCTTCTTCAAGCGTTTTTGCGATTTCCTCGGCGCTCATCCCGGTATCTAAAAGCTTAAACGCCAATTCAACCAAAATTCCGCTGCCCATGGCGCAGCTTGTGCTGTCGACAATATAGATATTGTCGTAATCCTCAGCGGCGATGACCGCGCTTTGATAGGTGCCCGAAAAATTAGAGGCGAGAGTGATAACAACGGCGCTTTCGCCCGCTTCCTTAACCTTGTCAAACTCCTTCATAAAGGAATCGGGAGTGGCTTGGCTTGTGGTAGGAAGCACGTCGCTTTCCACCAACTTTTCATAAAACATTTTATGGTCAATGGTCACGCCGTCGATGTACTCTTGGTCGCCGAAATGCACCGTAAGCGGCACAACGCTTACACGTTCTTTGTACTCGGGCATTAAATCCGCTGTGGAATCAACAATAATTCTTGTTTTCATAATCGAATCTCCTATTTTTTATATTCAAGCTTGCATAAAAACATTACGTCGCCGTTTTCGTTTTGCCCCTTTGCAAATACAATATTATCCTCTTTTGCGTGATAAATTTTCAGCCTTGTTCCCTGCAAAACTTCTTTACGGTAATCTATTTGGAAAATTTCCGGCTCGTCTGTTTCGGAAGGGTTGATTGCGTCCAAAACATAGCTTGCATATTTCGTGTTGTTAACGTGATTATTAACGTCTAATTCGCTAAAGCCGGCGTTTACAACATACGGCGTTCCGTTTTCCTCAAAATTTCGGATTTTGCCGATTTTTTCTTCAAACATAGTTTCGGGGTGGAAGCCGTCGCTAAACGGATACAAGTCCGGCGCCGAGACAAGACGTCTTTCCTCGCTGTCTATAACAACCCACTCGGAGCTGCCGACAATAAGCCTTTCGCCCATTTCGTTTTCAATACAATATTCGCGGCGATAATTCAATCGGTGAGGCTCAAGCGGCCAAGTTTTGACAACAACCTTTTGATAGCTTTTAGGCTGAGATATGATTTTAAACTTAATCCTTGTTAAAACCCATAAATATGAGCGTTGTATCATTTCGTCAAAGCCAACGCCTAATTCATTGGCGTGCTGACCCGCCGCGTCCTGAAACAAATCAAGCACCGCAGAGGGCTTGATGTGACTAAATTTATCAAAATCGCTTGCCCGCAGGTAATATTCTTTTTTCCACAATTTGTTCATTTTTTTATCACCTCAAAAAAATTGTAAATAAAAAGGGGTTGGAGCCTATTTGCTCCAATCTGCAACCTGATAATAGAATTTCTCAAGCTCTTTTTCGGTCATAAGCTTGGGAACGGGATATAGCGGGTTGGCTTCCTTTTCTGCGTGCTTTGCCATAACGGCAATATCCTCTTTTTTAATACCCGAAATTTTATCGGGAATACCCATTTTTGCGTTTAACGCTTTAATTGCGTCTATGAATTTCTCGGCGCCGTCCTTGTGGCTGTCGTTTTCGTCGCAAACGCCTGCGGCAACGCCCAGTTCATGCAGCTTTTTATATGCGCTTTCGCCGTAAGCCTCCAAAACATACGGCATTATTACCGCATTGGCAAGGCCGTGCGGCGTGCCGTAACGTCCGCCCAAGGAATGGGCAACCGCGTGGATGTATCCGACATAGGATTTGGAAAACGCAACCCCCGCTTTATATGCGGCACGGAGCATATTTTCACGTGATTTATGGTCGTCGCCGTGCGTATAAGCGGTTTCCACGTTTTCAAAAACAAGCTTTACCGCTTCCAAAGCGAGCCGTCTTGTTTCCTTGGTGGTGGAACGGCCGATATATGCCTCCACGGCGTGGGTGAGCGCATCCATACCGGTTGTAGAGGTAAGGTGCGGCGGCAAAGTATAGGTAAGCGCGGCGTCCAAAACCGCATAGTGCGGAATCAGCGGGAAGCTCATAAGCGCGTATTTGTAATGCTTTTCGGGGTCGGTGATAATCGCCGCAAGGGTGACCTCGCTGCCCGTGCCCGCGGTGGTGGGAACGGCGATAAGCGTAGGAAGCCTGCGAAGTATACGCAAAATCCCTTTCATTTGACCGACCGTTCTTTTCGGATAGGCTACTCTGGCGCCGAGCGCCTTTGCACAGTCCATTGAAGAGCCGCCGCCGATTGCGATAAGGCTGTCGCACCGATTTTGATTATAAATCGCCAACGCTTCTTCAACGTTTTGCACGGTCGGATTAGGCAAAGTGTTATCATAAACGGTATACGCAACGCCGTTTTCATTTAACACCTTTTCAAGCGGGGCTACCAACCCGTTATTAACAATTCCTTTATCCGTAACGATTAAAACCGAACGAATGTTCTCCTTTTTAAACACGTTTCCAAGCTCGGAGCAGGATGACGCAATTTCAGGCTCTCTGTACGGGAGAAGCGGCAAAGCTAATTTAAACGCCGTTTGAAAAACACGGCAAAACGCTGATTTTAAGATAAACATATTTTCACCTTATTTGCATAATTTTTTTGCGACCGATTCAAGACTGTCGCTGATGATGAAAAGGCTGCGATAAAAATCCTCCCGTTCCTTTTCCGTAAGGCCATCGCTGATTTCATCAAGAACTCCGTCGATTTTGGCGGCGATGTTTTTGCCCGCTTCCTTCCCCTTGGGGGTGAGGACAAGAGGGCTTTTATACCTTTTTGTGCTTTTTGGTCGGCCGGTAAGATAACCGTTCGTTTCAAGGTAGACAAGCGCACGGGAAATGGTCGCCTTATCCTCCGCACAAAGTTCGCAAAGGTCGGTCGCCGTCAATCCCTCCGACGAATAAAGATGATAAATGCAAGAAATATGAGCACTTCTTAAATTATACTCCGCCATTTCGCTATTTTTAATTTTGCGAATGTTTCGGCTGATTTTATTGATTAGCACCGTAAAGGTTGCAAACCGTTGTTTCATAAACATTCCTCTTTTTTAACCGTTTTAAAATTAGTTTTATTATTAACCAAAGGGTACAACTCCTAACCCGTTTTTTTATTTACACCCTTTTTTTGTGTCTTTTTGGTGATAACGTAATACAGGGTTGTTGATATTTCAACAAGTGGAGATTATAACACAAACTTGTTGAAATGTCAACAAGTCCGTCTGTACGTCAGCACGTTTAAGGCTTAACCGCGCAAAGTGGCATTTTTACATAAAAACAGGGAGGCGCCCGTTTTAAGAGCGTCTCCCTTAAATAGATTTTTTATTTTATTCGGCTCCGTTTGCGATTGCTTCGGCCGATTCAGCCTCAATCTTGCTGTCGTATGACAAAACGGGGGCTACGTCCTTGCCTTTAATTTTGCGGTTGATGTAGTTCTTTGTAATTTTCATAACAAGCGGGCAAAGGGTGACAACGCCGATAAGGTTCGGGAGCATCATAAGTCCGTTAAAGGTATCGGAAATGTCCCATGCAAGCGACGAAGTGAGCACGGCGCCGAAAATTACGGTGCAAACGTGGATAATTTTAAAGATAATTGTAGTTTTTGTGCCGAAAAGGTATTCCCACGCCTTTGCGCCGTAGTGAGACCAGCCGAGAACGGTAGTAAAGGCGAAGAGGAACATTGCGATTGCAACGAACTTTTGGCCGATTCCGCCCCATGAAAATATCGTATTAAACGCGCCGCCGACTAAGGTTGCGTCGGTAAGGCCGTTTGCGAGTTCGCCGGTTTTTGCGTTAAATACGCCCGATGTAAGAATAACAAGGGCGGTCATTGTACAAACAACCATTGTATCGGCGAATACCTCGAAGATACCCCACATACCCTGCTTAACGGGTTCCTTAACGTTGGAGTTGGAATGTACCATTACCGACGAACCGAGACCCGCCTCGTTAGAGAACACGCCGCGCTTGAAGCCCTGCTGTGCGGCGAGCATAATTGCGCTGCCGAGGGTACCGCCGACAAACGCTTCGGGCTTAAATGCGTTAACGAAAATTGCCTTAATGGCGGGGATAATGCTTGCGTAGTTGACGGCGATGATAACAAGGCTGCCCGCTACGAAAAGAACGACCATGAACGGTACGATTTTTTCGGCTACGCTTGCGATTCTTTTAAGTCCGCCCAAGGTAATAAGCGCGGTAAGAAGCATTACAATTACGCCAAGAATTATGTTATAAAGCGAAACGCCGCTCATAACCTCGATAGACGAGAGCGCCGATACGTCAAACGCGGCGGCTACGTTGGCTACGATTTTGTTAACCTGACCCATGCTGCCGATACCGAAGGAGGCGAGCATAGTGAAAATGCAGAAAAGAACAGCCAAAATCTTGCCTATCCATTTGCAGCCCTTCTTTGCGCCCAATCCGTCGCGCAAATAGTACATTGCGCCGCCCGACCATTCGCCGTTATCGTTTTTGCGGCGGAAGAAGATACCGAGCACGTTTTCGGAATAGTTGGTCATCATGCCGAAGAATGCGGCTACCCACATCCAGAAAACGGCACCTGCGCCGCCTATGCAAATTGCGGCGGCTACGCCCGCGATGTTACCGGTTCCTACCGTTGCGGCAAGGGCGGTACAAAGCGCCTGGAACGGAGAAATGGCTCCCTTTTCCTTTGTGTGACCGATGACTTCCTTTTTAAAAAGGCTGCCGATTGTGCTTTTCCACCATTGGCCGAGATGTGACACCTGGAACACCTTGGTGACGACGGTTGTGATTACGCCGGTGCCGAGAAGAAGGATAAGTCCTACCCAGCCCCATACGAATCCGTTAACCGAATTGTTAATTTCGGTTATCCATTCAAGAATACCCATTTTTTATACAACTCCTCAAAGTTTAATAAACAAAATAAAAATGTCCGAGCCGCAAAAGGTTCGGACATTTAGGTTTATAAAGAAAATTTACAAAGCTTTGTCCTTTTGCCTGAGAGATTGGCTAAAAATTTAGCCGTACACCTTCGGCACTCGTTTTTCGCGAGCTTCTCCAAAGTCATTTATTAATAAATCGGAAGTTAGTATACCACAACCTTCCGCCGATTGCAACACCTTTTTTTACAATGCCGCAATTTCCTCGAATTTGGGGCGTATTCCGCAATCGACATGGCCCGCGTTTTGGCACATATCGTAGCCGGGGAGGTTGTTGCCCTCGACAAGCAGCGGGCCGTCGGGAGAAATCGCAACGTCCCAACCGATATAACGCATATTCGGCTCAACCAGCGCCGCCTCAAGGCACATTTCCTTTGCCTCCTCAAAATACGGGATTACGAAACCGTCGAAAACCGTTTTTGTTTCGGGGTGCGAGGTGTAATATTCGCCCGTTTTATCGCAAAAGGCGGGTCGGCTCAGCTTTCCGCCCTCTCCGACGCAGGTATACATTCCGCCGCTTGAGATATTGTCCATGCAGGTGCCGCCGCGACCCATTCTTACAAGCGCATACATAAAATGCGCCTTGCCGTCGGTTACGACGGTGACAATTCGGATTGTGTTAACCGAATCGGGGCAAAGCTCGTTCATTTTTTCGTGTTGGATAATCGCCTGCTCGACCATGTTTTGGCCGTTCGATACCAAATCGCTGTATAATTTGTTAAAATCGGTAACCTCGGCGAGCTTTATTTTGCGAATACCCTCGCCGCCGCATTTGTCAATCGGCTTTGCGAAAACGGTATCAAGCCCGTCGCAAAAGGCTTTAAGTGACTTTCCGTCACATTTACGCAAATCCAGCCAACGGCGTTTAATATATTTATCGAATTTTTCGTTAAACACGGCCTTGTCGTCAAAAACATGGTAATATTCGCGGTTATTAAGACGGCGCACCATTGAAACGTTGTCGCTCACCGTCATATAGGTTGAGCGGATTTTTTTGCCGCGCTTGCCGGCGAAGCCGAAAACGTGGTAATCAAGGTAGCCGACGTTATACCGTACAAAGCACCAAAGCATATCGAAAAAGGTTATTATTCTTGATTTTCCCGTTTCCTTATGTATCATTTTAATTTGCAAAAACATGCGCTTAAAGCTAAGGTGCTTAAAGCGGCGCAAAATCCCTTTAATTTTATTCATCGTTTAACCCTCCGAGAAAATTTATACTCCAACAAACCATTATAACACCGCCGACGCCAAAAAGCGAGGTTTTTTGGAAAAAACAGTTATAATTTCGGTTATCGCTTTTGGAATAGCCGCCGTAAAAAAAGAAATAACCGCCCTGTCGTTATAAAACAAGCGGTTAATTCTTTTAATTTTTAGGTCGCCTTTTAACAAAGGCGGCTTTTGTTATTCCTTTAAGCCGACCGTGTTTTTGAAAACAAAGCGGTAATAGTCGGTGTTCAGTATCGCCGTTGAAACGGTCATCTTGTTGGCTACCACCTGAAGCATGGTGTCGATATAGGTGTCGGGGAGCTTATCCTCGTCGACAAGATAGGTTGTTTCGCCCGTTATTGCGTCGTACTTAACCTGGCTTGTGATAAAGCTTTTGTTAGCCAAAATCGCCATGTGGCTGCCGGTTGACAAAACGTCGGTGCCGCCGATTAAGCGGGAATCGTATTCCAAGCCGAAAAGGTTGGATACCGTAGGCAAAATGTCGATATTGCAGCAAGGCGCCTCTACCTCAACCGGTTCCATAGCCGAGTTGTAGCAAATAAAGCATGAACGGTATTTGTCAAAGGTTGTGTCGATTTCCTTGCCGGCAAGCTCGTTATACTCCTCGTCGGAGAGGCCGTAGGGGAAATGGTCCGCCGCAAGAACAAACACGGTGTCGTCCAGCTTGCCCGCCTCTTCAAGACGCTCGAAAAGATAGGTGAGCGCATATTCAAGCTCAAGGTTGCAGGAGATGTACGCCTTTACCGTCTCCGAATAATCAAGGTCGGCGACCGCTTCTCGGTTGCGGTAGCACATCGGGTTGGATTCGAAGGAATAGCGGTAGTGGCCGCTGAAGGTCATGTAATAGGCGTGGAATTGCTCCTCGTTTATATAATCGTCAACCGACTGCTCCATCATTTCAAGGTCGCTCGCCGGCCACGCCGTTGTAAAGCTCATGCCGTTGCCCATGGTTTTAAAGGTGCTGTAGCCCATGTTCGGGTGGGAGGTGTTGCGGCTGTAATATGAGCCTAAATAGTTGTGGTATGCAAAGGATTTTACTCCGATGCTTTCAAACTGCCTGCCCATCGCAAAGGGTAAATAGTTATCCGACGAAAATTTAAAGCTGCCGTCCGATTTTTGGCGGCTCATGTCGGGGAACATTCCCATGCACAGCGAATATTCGCCGTTGGTGGTTGTGTTCGGCCACGAGTTATAGTAGTTTTTGAACACAAAGCCGCCCGTTACCATTTTGTACAGCGTCGGCGTCCTTTCCCTGTCGATAAAATAGGGCGAAAAGGATTCAAGACACATCATGATAAGGTTTTTGCCCTTGAAATAGCCCGTGTATTCGTTTTTGTTGGTGCCCGTTTGGGAGGCAAAATAGTTGTTAAGCTCGATTATATCCTCGTCGTCGGTAAGCGCGTTAAGAGCGTTAAAGTCAATTCCGTTTATTACGTTCGGCGACGTGTCAATAGTAGGCTCAACGGGCGCCGACGAACCGTCGGTAAATTGGTTCGGGTCGACAGCGTTAAGCTGAACTCCGCTTTGGCCAAAGCCGAAAAGCATATTTTTAAGCTCCAAACGGGAGGTTGTTATCATGCCCAAATTTCGGGCGCTGATGTCGGTGTCGGCGTCGTGGCTGAAATATACGCTTGCCGCCGTTGCGGGGCCGTTGCCGCCGACAAAAAGCAAGCCGACGGTAATAAAATGTACCAGCACGTAGGCTACCGCCGACGTTATTTTAAAGCGAGGCGACGTATTTTTGACCGAAATTATGCCGAACTTTGTAAGCAGGCCGAAAGCAATAAGCGGCACCGCAAAAAGCAATTCCATCGGCAGGTTTACCCAAAGGCCGTAAAAAATCTCGCTGTAAAAATTGGTTACGGCGTCGCCGCCCATTTTTACCGCAGTTATCGACAGTAACGACCCGAAAACAAATTCATAAATAAGCTGGGTACAATAGTATACAAATAACAAGCTGAGCACAACCCAAGAAATTGCAAGATTTGCTTTTTTCCCGAAAAGGTTGCACAAAAATACTATGAACACGCCCGCAGGCAACGCAAATAAAACCGTGAAAATAATTTTCCAGCTGATTTGGCCGAAAACCCTAAGCTGCATAATTATTTCAAAGTAAATTACGGTAAGCATATAAAAGATTACCGAATATTTGCGCCGTGAAAGCTCAATAAAAGATAAAAAAGCTTGGTCTTTTGCTTTTTTTAAAAAATTCATCAGCATAAGCCGCTCTCTTTCGCTAAAATTCTTCGATATTCGCACACTGATACATTATATACCATAATTTTGTCAAAATAAAGCATTAATATTTAACAATTTATTTACAACAGCAGGGCGTTTTATGAGTATAATTAACAATGTTAGATTTCTAACATTTCTTTTTTGGTATATATTTTCAGGAAGGATTTGGAATATATGGACGAAAAAAGGCGCATCGGCCATCATATAAAGTCGCTCGAACGCATGATGAACCACCGCCGAAACGAGTCGGCGACAAAAAACTATGTCGACAGCGTTACGGGAACTCACGGTTGGGTCATCCGTTATTTATATGATAACCGCGAAAAAGATATTTTTCAGAAGGATATTGAGAAAACTTTTGGTATTCGGCGGTCAACCGTCACCGTCATGTTAAAAACGATGGAGAAAAACGGGCTTATTACCCGCACATCGGTCGAAAGCGACGCCCGTCTTAAAAAAATTACGCCGACCGACAAGGCGTTAGACCTGCATTATAAAATTTCTTGCGAAATTGACGACTTTGAGGAGCAAATGACACGGGGTATTTCCGACGAGGAAATAGAAAGCTTTATTTTAACGCTCCAAAAAATTAAAAACAACTTAAAGGAGTGTGACTAAACCCCATGAAACGTTGGTTAAAGTACGTTAAACCGTACACGGCATATTTTATTTTGGGGCCGATTTGCATGATAATTGAGGTTGTGGGTGAGGCGTTCATGCCGAAGCTCATGGCCAACGTCATAAACGGCTACAACAACGGCACGCTGACCGTAGGAAGCTCGATTACAACGGCGCTGCTTATAGCGGGGCTTGCCGTTATAATGATGGCGGGCGGCGTAGGCGGAGCCTATTTCGGCGCAAAGGCCTCGGTCAACTTCGCCGCCGATTTGCGGCAAGACGTTTACGGCAAGATACAAAAATTTTCTTTTTATAACATCGACCGCTTTTCGACGGGGTCGCTGGTAACACGTCTTACAAACGACGTTACCCAGCTTCAAAATTTCGTTAACATGCTGCTCCGCATGGCGCTTCGCTCCCCCGGCATGATGATTGGCGGGCTTGTGATGGCAATTCTTATGAAGCCGTCGCTGTCGGTTGTTTTCGCCGTTGCTATTCCCGTTATGCTTATCGCAATCGGGTTTATTATCCGCATGGGATTCCCGAGATTTAAGCGGTTGCAAACAAAAATCGACCGACTTAACTCCACCGTTCAGGAAAGCGTTACAAACATACGCGTTGTAAAATCCTTTGTGCGGGAAAAAACCGAGACCGAAAAGTTTAGGGACGCCAACTCCGACCTTAAAAAATCGGGATTGTCGGCGGTAGGGGTTGTAATTTTTATGCAGCCGGTGACAACCCTTTTCATGAACCTTACGATTATCGCCGTTATCTTTTTCGGCGGACGGATTGTGCTTGACGGCGGTATGCCTATCGGCGACCTTTCGGCGTTTATTACATACGTTACCCAAATTTTATCCTCCGTTATGATGGTTACAATGCTTCTTATGGTTTCCTCCCGCGCCCTTGCCTCCGCCACGCGAATAAAAGAGGTTTTGGACGAGAAAATCGACCTTAACGACGACAGCGCCGCCTTCCCCGACCTTGACGTTACAAAAGGCGAGGTTGAGTTTAAAAACGTTACCTTCCGTTACTATAAAAACAGCGAGGAAAGCGTACTTAACAAGATTAACATTAAAATTCCCGCAAAATCGACCGTAGGCATTATCGGCTCGACCGGCTGCGGCAAAACAACCCTCGTTTCCATGATACCGCGGCTTTACGACACCGACGAGGGCGAGGTTTTGGTCGACGGCGTTAACGTAAAGGATTACTCGCTTTACCGTTTGCGCGAGGGCGTAGGCATGGTGCTGCAAAAAAACGTGCTTTTTTCGGGTACGGTTGAGGATAACCTCCGTTGGGGCGACCAGGACGCCGACATGGAGACCATACGCACCGCCGCCAAAAGCGCCCAAGCCGACAAATTCGTTACCGCCTTTAAGGACGGCTACAACACCGAGATTGGTCAGGGCGGCTCAAACGTTTCGGGCGGCCAAAAACAGCGCCTTTGCATAGCCCGCGCTATGCTTAAAAGGCCGAAAATCCTTATTTTGGACGATTCGACAAGCGCCGTTGACACCGCAACCGAAAAAAATATACGGGACGCCTTTGAAAACGACCTTAAGGACACGACGAAAATTATTATCGCTCAGCGAATTTCGTCGGTTATGCACGCCGACATGATTATCGTAATGGACGACGGCAAGGTTACGGGCATAGGCACCCACGACCAGCTTATTGAAAACAACGAGGAATACAAAGAAATTTACTATTCCCAAATGGATAAAAAGGAGGCGTAGGCTGTTTATGGCAAGAAATTTAGAAAAGCTGAAAAGGCAGTATAACAGCATTGCGCCCGACAAAAAAGGCGGCGGCATGGGCCCGGGCGGCGGAATGGGGCCAAGAGGCGGACGTCCCGGCGGTCCCCGTCCCAAGGGTAAGCCGAAAAACACCAAAAAGACGGTTTCCCGACTGCTTGGCTACGTTGAAAAGTATAAATTAAGGCTTGTTTTGGTGCTTTTTGCGATGCTGATAAGCACGGTGGCGACGCTTTGCGGCTCATATCTTCTTGCGCCGATTATAGACAACATAGCCCTTACCGTTAACCCCAACGCCGACGTTAAAATGTCGGCGATTGAGCAGGCCGCAAACCGAATTATCACCGCCTTTACCGAAACGCCGCTTATCGCCTCGCTTATGGGCACAAAGGCGTCGGCCATCACCGTTTATGTTATTTCGGCGCTCATGATTTTGCTCGCCGTTTACCTTATCGAAATTACGGCGGCGTATACCCAAAGTCGGCTTATGGTGCGCGTTTCGCAAAACTCCATTGAGGCGATAAGAAACGACCTTTTTGAAAAGGTCGAAACCTTGCCGCTGCGCTACTTTGACCGCACGCCGACGGGCGAGACCATGTCCCGTTTTACCAACGACATAGACAACATAGATACCATGCTGTCCAACAGCTTGACGGGTATTATTTCGGGCGTAGTTACTATTGTCGGCACCTTATTTTTCATGGTAACAACCAACTGGATTTTAACCATTGTGACGGTGCTTTTTATCCCGATTATCGCAAAGGGCGGCGCCGTTATCGCAAAGCGCAGCTCGAAGCATTATTCGGCGCAGCAGGCGGCACTCGGCGCAGTTAACGGCTACATCGAAGAAACCGTTACGGGGCAAAAGGTTGTTAAGGTTTTTAACCACGAGGACGACTGCGTAGAGGAGTTCGGGTTGCTTAACAACGAGCTTCGCAACAAGCAGTTTAAGGCGCAATTTTACGGCGGCGTCATGGGCCCGATTATGCACAACATAAGCATGATAAGCTACGCCGCGACCATAGGCGTTGGCGGCGTTATGATGTGTATTGGAGGGTTCACCCCCGGCGCCCTCACCGTATTTTCAAAGTATTCACGCCAATTTTCCATGCCCATTAACCAGCTTTCTATGCAAATGTCGACAATTTTTGCGGCGCTTGCGGGGGCTGAAAGGGTTTTCAGCGTAATGGACATGGAGCCCGAAACGCCTGACGCAGAGGACGCCGTCGACCCCGACGTTATCCACGGCGACGTTGAGCTTCACGACGTTACTTTCGGCTATAATCCCGACAAAACGGTGCTTAAAAACATCTCGCTTTACGCTCACCCGGGTCAAAAAATCGCCTTTGTCGGCTCGACGGGTGCCGGAAAAACGACGGTCACCAACCTGCTTAACCGCTTTTACGACGTCGACAGCGGATATATAACCGTTGACGGCGTTGACATACGCAAAATTAAGCGGAGCACGTTAAGAGAAAATATCGCCATGGTGCTTCAGGATACCCACCTTTTCACGGGCACCGTTATGGAAAACATCCGCTACGGCCGACCCGACGCCACCGACGACGAGGTTATCGCCGCCGCAAAAACCGCCTCGGCGCACTCGTTTATTATGCGGCTCGCCGACGGGTACAACACCGTTATCGAAGGCGACGGCGCCAACCTTTCCCAGGGTCAAAGGCAGTTGCTTAACATAGCCCGTGCCGCCGTTTCAAAGGCGCCGATTTTGGTGCTTGACGAGGCGACAAGCTCGGTTGACACCCGCACCGAGAGGCACATTGAGCACGGACTACGTCGGCTTATGAACAACCGCACAACCTTTGTTATCGCTCACCGACTTTCGACGGTGCGTAACGCCGACGCTATTATGGTGCTTGAAAACGGCGAAATTATTGAACGCGGCGACCATGACCAGCTTGTTGAACAAAAGGGCAGGTATTACGAGCTTTACACCGGCGCAGTCGAATTAGATTAAAAAGCAAAAACCGTCTGTTCATTTCGCGACAGACGGTTTTTTTGTATTTTTAAAGGTTACCTAAACGCTATTTTTTCGCCGTGTTCGGCGGTAAAGGCGGCGGCAGCGAAACCCTTTCCAACCGTTTCGGCGAACTCCGACATTATCCGCCGCACTCGCCTTTCGTCACGCTCCATGTACGCGACAAGGCGGTATTTTTCGCCAACTAAATACAGCTCCAGCGGCGTTTCGTCCTCGTTTTTCAGCAATTCGGCCGCCGACAGCATATCGTCAACGCTTAAAAACTCGTAAACGGTAGGCGGCGGCGTTGCTCGGCGCATTTTTACAACGTTTCTGTCGTCGTCAATCGACGTATACTGTACCACGCAGCCGTCGCCCGATTTCGGAAACACCTCTATCATTATCCGACCGGTGGTCGACTCAAAGCCGCCGGGAACGCCGATTTTTTTAAGCAGCCCCTGCAACACCTCGCGGGTATGCTCGTCTTGGTAGTCCATTTGGCTGTATGTTATGTCCAACTCGCTTAAATCGGCGGCGTCAAGCTCCACCTTAAACCGACGCTCCGATTCAAAATATATGTGCATAGAAAATTACCTCCGTACCCTTAATTTTAATGCCGCTTTGTCCCCTACGGCAAGCGGTAAAATGCGGATGTAATAAATTACATTTATATTCTATGCGGGGAGCTTTTCCGTTTAATTTTGTCCCGTATAATTAACCGATTTTTAAGCATAATAAATCGGGGTGATAAAATGTCAAGAGGCTTTTTGCTGTTTTTAAGAGGATTTATATTTACCTTGCTTTGCTTTTCGCTTATGGCGGTCGGCTATTTCGGCGCAGGATTTATAGATTGGATAATTTCGTTGTAACTTTTTTAATTTAAAATGAATAAAATATAGCAAAACTTATATTTTTCGAGGGTTTTGCTATGTCTTTTACATATCCTGATACATACTTTTTAAGCGCCGTTACGCCCGACGGCGTACATTCGCTTATCCCCGACACGGTTAACGGATACCGTCGCATTTTTATTGTACAGGGTGCCGTCGGAACGGGTAAGTCGGCGGCGCTTATTGCGGCGGCAGAGGCGTTGCACAGTTGCGGCGTTAACCTTTGGATTGCAAAAAATCCGCTAAACGCCGACAAAATCGACGGCGTTTTTGCCGACGAAATCGGCGTTGCCGTTGTTATAGGCGCATATCCGCACAACCTTTGCGAAAAGCGGTCGGGGGTCAGGGATACCACCGTTTCGCTTAACGAGGCTTGCGATTTAAAGGCGGCGGCGGAGCGAACGGTTGAGATTAGCCGTCTTTTCGGGCAACGGGACGCGCTTATCACAACGGCGGGACGGTACATTTCGGCGGCGAGGTCGCTTAGCCACGACTCCTTCCGCATAGCCGCCAACGGCACCGACTCCAAAAAAGCCGCAAAGTTCGCCATGATGACGGCGGCGCAACCCTTAGGCAAGCGCAGACGGTGCCGCGGTAAGGAGAGTA
>JBGVDX010000048.1:0-5421 GCA_045119575.1 Acutalibacteraceae bacterium | reverse complement strand
TGCGTTCAGGGGCGGCAAGGGGCTAACCGAAATCGCCCAAAAGCGGCTTGAAGCGATACGCGAGTTTACCGAGTTCGGTTCGGGTTATAAAATCGCCATGCGTGACCTTGAGCTTCGCGGAGCGGGCAACCTCCTCGGCGGCCAGCAACACGGTCACATGGATTCGGTCGGATACGATATGTACCTAAAGCTTCTTTCCGATGCCGTAAGCGAGGAAAAGGGAGAGGCTCCCTCCTCGGCGGTGGAATGTACCGTCGATTTGCCCATTTCGGCGCATATTCCCGAGGAATATATCCCCGATTTACCGCAACGGTTGGGCATTTACCGACGAATTGCCGATATACGCTCGACCGAGGACTCCGAGGACGTTATCGACGAGCTTTGCGACCGCTTCGGCGACCTTCCGCCGTCGGTAAACGGGCTTATAAAGGTTGCGCTTTTGCGTAACCGTGCCTCGTCGCTCGGCATAACCGACGTTGAATATCGCATGGGCGCAATAAGGCTTTATCCCGCAAGGCTCGATATGGAGCTTTGCAGTATACTCGGCGCTAAATATTCAAAGCGGTTCGCCATCTCGGCGGGCACCAAGCCCTATTTGGCGCTCGCCGGCAAGCCTAAGCAGCAGCCGGTTGCCCTTTTAGACGAATTTTTATCCGCCGCCGAGGAAGCGGCAAGCCAAAAGCTAAGTTAAAAAATATTCTTTTATATAAAACGAAAGGGGAAAATTATGAAAGAATTTATTTCCAAAAACAAAAAGTCCGTTATCGTTTTTTTGACCTCCATTGTCGTTATTATCGCCTGCGGTATTATCGGCACCCAGCTTAACAAAAAGGACGAAATTAAAATCACCTTCCACGACAACACCTCTATCGGTAACGTTGGCGCCGTTTCTTACCAAGAGCTTGACGAGGCCGAGCTTTCCAGCACCGAAGCCGCTTCCGAGGTTGCTTCCGACGCCGCAAGCGCGGTCGTTTCCGAATAAATTAAGGACCGTTATCAGCTCATGAAGGTACAAAAAAGCAGTAATCCCTGCCGATTTGGTGACCTCGAAATAATATCCGCCATGGCCGTTACGGGGTTTTTGCCCGGATTTTTATCGGTGGCGGCGCAGTATGCCATTGTTTTTTACCTTCTGTTCTGCCGCCGTACAAGAAAAATCGTTTTCTCCTCGAAAACGGCTCTTTGGCTTATCCCTCTTACTCCCGTCGCAATAATTCCGCCGTTTTTTTACCAAAACTACCTTGGTGCGGTTGTCGGCGCGGGGCTTGTTTTGTTGCTTTTTTTCGCCGTTTATCTTATAAAAACGATTACGGTCGAAATTTTTGAAAGGGTAACCGACATTTGTTGTGCGGGCAGCGTTTTTGCGGCGGCGGTTGCCGTTGTAGAACGTATTGTTTACGTTATAAATCCAAGCCTTGACGAGTTCAAGGATATGCGCTGTGCGGGGGTTTTCTTTAACCCGAATTTGTACGGCACGGCGGTAGTTTTTGTTATCCTTATTTGCCTTTACAAGCTTATTTCGGGGCGCGGTCACAAAACGTCACTTTTTCTTTGCATAGGCGTTAACCTTATCAGCATGGCGCTTTGCGGCTCGTTGCTCGGCATAGGCGAGCTTATTATAGGCGTTTTGTTTATTTTTATTTTTAACCGAAACAAAATCGCCGTTGCTCTGTTTTCGGTCGGCTCCGCCGCCGGAATAGGCGCCGTTTGCTTTTATCCGCAGCTGCTCCCCCGAATTTTTGAAGCGAGCAACTCCTTTAATTTGCGCTACCGCGTTTGGCAATTATCGCTTATTTTATTTAAAGAAACGCCCATTTTCGGGCGAGGATTTTTGGCATACATGGTCGAAAGCCCGAAATATGTCGGCGCCGATTTAGGGTTTAAGGTTTGGGTTACCACCTGCGCCCACAGCCTACTGCTCGACAGCCTGCTTTGTCTTGGAATTGTCGGCACGGTATGCGTTATCGGCTTTGCGGCGGGGCTTTATGCGCCCGTTTTTAAGGCGCGGTTTAAAAAATGCGACCGTGCGGTTACGGCGCTTGCGCTTAGCACAACGGTAGGCGTTTTGGCTCACGGAATTTTTGACGAGACCATTACCTGGCCCGCCGTCGCCGTAATGTTTTTCTTCATTTTGGCGGGAAGCGCCGCTTATTTAAAGGAAAAAAATTAATAAATCAATAAAGCTAAACCGTCTTACCTTTTTTCGGGTAAGACGGTTTTTATAAAATCCGACGAATAAAATAAAGGGTTGGCAACGGGGACACTTCGTAAAGAAGCAGTCTCCTTTTTTCTATTCAAATAAAAAATGACGCTTTCAATTGTTGAAATCGTCATAGCGGATTATATGCTTTAAGAAAAGTCATTACTTGCCGAAAATAAAGAATATTTTTTTGTCGGGTAAAGCGAAAGCGATATTGCAAACTAACGTTTGCAGCGATATTTTTGGCTTTTGGCAAAAGCGATATAAAAGCCTTACGGCTTTTGCGATATTATATTCGTGCCTTTTCGCACGGCGAAAGCCGTATATCGCACGGCTTTTGGCGCATATCGCAACATGTTATATCACTCGTGCGAAGCACGAATATAGCTGAGGCGCATTTCCTTACGAAGTGCGCCTCACACCAACCCTTTCGTTATATATCAAGCTTTGTTGTTCGGGCGTAATGGAAAATATATTGTTGGACAATGCCGGCGTGCGGCTTCGCCACGTCGGGCAAGCCATTTTCGCCGAACAGCTTTTCCATAGCGCGGCGTATCCACACGTCGACGGGAAAGCACTCCACCCGTGACCACCCGAAAAGCAGGGCGCAGTCGGCGACCTTCGGCCCGACGCCCTTTATTTTCATAAGCTCGGCTCTCGCCCCGTCGACGGGCAAGGTATACAGTGCCGCTACATCAATTTCGCCGTCGGCAAATTTTTTTGCGGCGTCAAGTATATATTTCGCCCGAAATCCGCTTCTTAACGGCGCCAAATCGTCAACCGTAAGCCGGGACAGGCGTTGCGGCGTCGGGAAGGCGTAGTTTCCGTCGTCCAATTTTTCGCCGTAGCTTTCGCAAAGGCGGGTTATAATGCCCTTTATTCTCGGAATATTGTTGTTCGCGGAAATTATAAAGGAGCATACCACCTCCCACGGCTCTTGGCGCAAAATATGTATGCCGCCCGCAAAATCAGCCGCCGCGCGTATAATTTCGTTGGACGAGACGGCGCTTTTTACGGCGGCGTAGTCTCGGTCAAGGTCGAAATACTCCTTCCAAACCTCGTTAAAATCAACTAACGTTGTATTAAAAAAGGTTATTTCGTCGCCGCGTTGGGTCAGTTTAAGGCTTTTTCCCTTTGCAACTCCCGTCCACACGCCGCCGCTTTCGCTCCAACGAAAGGCTTGGCCGCAATCCAAGGTTTGAGCCAAATTGATGTCGGAAATCAGTATTAAATTTTCACCGTCGGGTTTTATTTCGTACATTTTTTGAAACCTCTTAAAAGTAGTTATAGATATTATACCAAAGTTATGGTATAATTCAATTATATTTATAAACAGGAAGTGGTTAAATGAGAGACGATATCTGCACCATACCGGTGTCGGAGGGGTTTGAGGAAAAGGATGGATGTCCCCTTTGCCGTATGCGCGCCATCGCCGAAAAACGTGTTATTGATTATATCATGGGCGCAGCTATGATGGAGCCCGACGTTCGCCTTAATACCAACGAACTCGGCTTTTGCCGCGACCATTTCGACCAAATGACCAAAGCCGGCAACCGTTTGTCGCTTGCTCTCATTCTTGACAGCCATTTGCAGGAAATAGACAAGACCATTTTCGCCGAGGGCAAGCTTTTTAAGCCCAGCGAGAAAAAGGTTATGTACCGCGCGGTTAGACTTGAGCAAACCTGCTTCGTTTGTTCAAAGCTTAATTACGGTATGTCGCACATGGTAGACACCATTTACCGCGTTTATGCCTCCGACGAGGATTTCCGCAAGCTTTATGCCGAGCAAACCGAGCTTTGCTTGCCCCATTATACCATGCTTATGCAGTATTTGCCCGAAAACATGGACAAAACCATTCGCAAGCAATTTAAGGAAACCTCCAAAAAGCTGGCTCAAGGATATTTGCACGAGCTTTGCGGCGACGTGCGCCATTTTTGCCAAATGTTCGATTATCATAACAATGACGAGGACGCCGATTGGGGAAACAGCAAGGATTCCATCGAACGAGCAATTGCCTATCTTAACGGCGAGCTGACCGCAAAGGACAGAAAAAGGATAAAGTAATTATATTTTTAGTAGCGCAGTGAATACTCCAAAAGTTTTCATTGTTCGTATCCGTTATCAGTTATCCGTTATTCACTATTCATCATTCACTAAAAAAACAGACGTTCCCTCCTGGTTGGGACGTCTGTTTCCTTTTTTATTAAGTTGCATCATAAACCTTATCCGTATCGGGCAGGGTTATGTGCCGCATTATTAAATTTGGCGCCGTGGTTATCACTGCACCGAGCCGAAAAAGGTTTACTTTGTATATCTAAGGCAAACAAAAGAGCGCCGTATCGCCGAAACCGACAATCAGGCTAACTCCAAAACCCGCATACAAAGTTTGACTTTGGAATTAATTATTACTCGGATTCCTTCATCTTTGCGAAGCATTCGCTGCAGTAAACAGGACGGTCTTCACGGGGCTTGAACGGAACCTTTGCTTCATTACCGCAAGATGCACAAACAGCGGTGTACATCTCTCTGTTAGCTCTTTCGTTGTTCTTGCGAGCCATACGGCAATTTTTGCATCTCTGGGGCTCGTTTACGAAGCCTTTGGATTCATAAAATTCCTGCTCACCTGCGGTAAATACGAATTCTTCGCCGCAATCTTTGCAGACTAAGGTCTTGTCTTCAAACATTTTGTTACCTCTCTTATTAATAATAAATATTCAATTAATCTCCGGACGGAGTTGCACCGCCATCTTTGCCAGGACAAACGCTTTATACTTTTAAGCTACTGGAGATAAATTTTAAAGTTGCCGGCGAGCTTTTTTCGTACTCGCTGGAGCGCATTGTCGACCGCTTTTTCGGTTGAGGAAAGCTCCGCCGCTATCATTTGATAGCTCATGCCGCGCAAAAACAGCGCAAGCACCTTTCCTTCAAATTCGGACGACACCGATTTTATTCGGTTGCACAGGTTTTCGTATTCGTCAAGCGCTATAACGCGGCTTTCGGGGTTGTCTCCCTCGCCCGACGATATGTCCGGCGTTTCCTCGTCATCGAGCCAAACAAGCGCCGATTCGGGTACCTTCTTTTTACGCAACGACGCCCGTATTACCGAGGTCATTCGTCGGTCAATGCACAACACCGCAAAGGTGCGAAAGGAGGCGCCGACGCCGTCGTCATAGCGGCGCATAGCCTCGATAAGACCGATAAAGCCCTCTTGGCCCAAATCC
>JBGVDX010000047.1:0-3984 GCA_045119575.1 Acutalibacteraceae bacterium | reverse complement strand
GCTTGTTGCCGACGTAAATATCGGAAAAACTTGGCTGGAGGCAAAGGGGTAATGGAGATAATAAAAGCCGATTTGTCAAAGCTTGATGAATTATCCGTGTTTTCGGCTCAATTTTTCGATGAAATATGGTCAAAGGCATCTTTTGAAACCGAAATAAAAAAAACGAATTCGGCCGTTTTTTGCGCCGTTAACGATAATAGTGAAATTTGCGGTGTTGCTTGTATAGAAAATCAATACGGTGACGGATATTTACACAATATAGCCGTTGATACCGAATTAAGGCATCAGGGAATAGGAAAAATTCTTACCGAAAAATGCGTTGATTTTATTAAATCGAACGGTATTAATAAAATTTTTCTTGAAGTAAGAGTTTCCAATATACCCGCAATCAAGTTGTACGAAAAGGTTGGATTTAAAACCGTTGCAACTCGAAAAGGATTTTATTCAAATCCAAACGAGGACGCTTATTCAATGATTTTGGAGTTAGATTAAATGAGAATTTTAGCTATTGAGAGTTCATGTGACGAAACGGCCGCCGCCGTAACCGAGGAACGAAAAATAATATCAAGCGTTGTTGCAACTCAAATTGAGGAGCATAAATTATACGGCGGCGTTGTACCTGAAATTGCGTCAAGACGTCATGCCGAAGCGATTGTCGGCGTCGTGAACGAGGCATTAAACCAAGCTGACTGTAAATTAAGCGATATTGACGCCGTAGCTGTTACATACGCTCCCGGACTTATTGGCTCACTTTTGGTAGGGGTAAATTTTGCAAAAGGTTTAGCGTTGTCAACGGGAAAACCGCTTGTTCCGGTACATCATTTGCGTTCGCACATTGCGGCAAATTATATTAATAACGCTGAACTTAAACCCCCGTTTTTGTGTCTTGTCGTTTCGGGCGGTCACAGCCATATTGTCGAAGTAACCGACTATACCGATTATAGAATCATTGGCCATACTCATGACGACGCGGCAGGGGAGTGCTTCGATAAATCTGCCCGTGCTATGGGTATGCCTTATCCCGGTGGCGTTCATCTTGACAAGGTGGCTGACCAAGGTGACGCAAGTAAGTTTAAGCTACCGTATCCGAAAATTGACGGTAGTCCGTATGATTTCAGCTTTTCGGGTCTTAAAACGGCTGTTATTAATACTTTGCATAATGCCGAGCAAAAGGGAGAAACTGTTAATACGACCGATATCGCGGCTGCGTTGCGTTCACGTGTCTGCGACATGTTAATTGACGCGACTATGAAAGCAGCAAATGATTTGGGATATAAAACTATTGTTATTTCGGGTGGTGTTTCGGCTAACTCCGAATTACGTAGAAGAATGACCGAGGAATGCGAAAAAAGGGGATATGCACTCTGTTATCCCGAACTAAAGTATTGCGGAGATAACGCCGCAATGGTTGGAGTTCAAGCATATTACGAATATAAGTCGGGAAACACGGCGGTTTCTGACTTAAATGCCTTTGCAACAATGCCGATTGACAAATTATTGTATTAATGTTCACAAAAAAATAACAATAAAACTATTGCTTATTGACAATAAAAAAGTTATAATATATAATGCGTAAGATTTAGATTTAAATATTTCACGCAATAGTGAATTATAGGAAGGAAGCTGACTAATGACCACCAACAAAAGCGTAATTAAATGGCTTGACGAGGTAAAGGCTCTCGTTAACCCTGATAATGTCGTTTGGATTGACGGTAGCGAGGAACAGTTAGAAGCTCTTCGTGCCGAGGCTGTATCTACAGGTGAAATGATTAAGCTTAACCAGGAAAAGTTACCCGGTTGCTATCTTCACAGAACTCTCCCCAACGACGTTGCCCGTGTAGAGGACAGAACTTTTATCTGTACCTCTGATAAGGAAACCGCCGGTCCGACCAACAACTGGTGTGACCCGCAGGAAATGTACACAAAGCTTTATGATATCGCCAGAGGCTCTTATAAGGGCCGTACAATGTATGTTATCCCTTATTCCATGGGCCCGATTGGCTCTCCGATTGCTAAAATCGGTATCGAAGTAACCGACTCTATCTATGTTGTTCTGAACATGGCTATTATGACCCGTATAGGTATTAAAGTCCTTGATGTTCTTGGTGACAGCAATGACTGGGTACGTGGTTTGCACGCTAAATGCAACGTTGACCCCGAAAACAGATATATTGCTCATTTCCCTGAAGATAACACAATTATTTCTGTTAACTCCGCATATGGCGGCAACGTACTTTTAGGTAAAAAGTGCTTTGCGCTCCGTATCGCTTCATACCAGGGCTGGAAAGAAGGCTGGATGGCTGAGCATATGCTTATTCTCGGTCTTGAAAATCCGAAGGGCGAAGTTAAGTACATCGCTGCTGCGTTCCCGTCCGCTTGCGGTAAGACCAACCTCGCTATGCTTATCCCGCCCAAATATTTACGTGAAAAGGGATACAAGGTTTGGACAGTTGGCGACGATATCGCTTGGATGAAGATAGGCCCCGACGGCAGACTTTACGCCATTAACCCCGAAAACGGTTTCTTCGGCGTTGCTCCGGGTACTAATGAAAAGTCCAACTTCAACGCTCTTGAGTCAACCAAGAAGAACACCATCTTTACAAACGTTGCTCTTGACCTTAACGACAACACCGTTTGGTGGGAAGGTCTTAACAAGAACCTCCCGACAAACGCCCTTGAATGGAAGGGTAACAAATGGGATGCTTCTAAGTTCGATAAGGCTGATAAGTCCACTTATGCTGCTCATCCGAATTCAAGATTTACCGCTCCCGCAAAGAACTGCCCCTGCATTTCCGAGGAATTTGACAAGGGCGCCGGCGTTCCGATTTCCGCTATCGTATTCGGCGGCCGTCGTGCTAAGTGCGCTCCGCTCGTATATCAATCAAAGAGTTGGGAAAACGGTGTATTCATCGGTTCTGCTATGGCATCTGAAACAACAGCGGCTGCTGCAGGCGCCGTCGGCGTAGTTCGTCGTGACCCGATGGCTATGCTTCCGTTCTGCGGTTACAACATGGCTGATTACTTCCAGCATTGGCTCGACATGGGACAAAAGCTCGGCGACAAGGCTCCGAAGATCTTCAATGTTAACTGGTTCCGTACCGACGATGAAGGCAATTTCATTTGGCCGGGATTTGGCGACAACATGAGAGTTCTTAACTGGATTATTGACCGTTGCGAGGGCAAGGCTGACGCTACCGAGACCGCTATCGGTTACGTTCCGATGCCCGAAGATATCGACCTTACCGACCTTGATATGGATATGGATACTCTTAAGGATATTCTTACCGTTGACAAGGAAGTTTGGAGCAAGGAAGCTGCTGAAATCGAAGAACATTACAAGAAGTTTGGCGACAAGCTTCCTGAAGAACTTCGCAAACAGCTTGAAACTCTTAAGGCTAACCTTAAGTAATTAAAAAATTTAAAAACAGCCCTGAAATTTCAGGGCTGTTTTTGCATAATTGCGAGATGTTTTACTTTACACGAGTTATTTATAATGGTATAATTACTTTTAAATTAATAATATCCGCCCGTGGCGCAGCTGGATAACGCAGTAGATTCCGATTCTAAAGAGCGGGGGTTCGAATCCCTTCGGGCGGGCCAAAAAAGAAGTAACTTTTGTCTACCAAAAGTTACTTCTTTTTTTATCCAAGCCGCAGGCTTGGTATTTCATCACTCGTCAGCGTGTATATCATCGCCGTAGGCGCATATCATCAGTCGAAGGCTGCATTGCCTGCGGCATGATGATATACAACACTTCGTGTTGATGATATACCGCAACAAGTTGCGGATGATATACACGCCTTTGGCGTGATTAAGGTACGGATGACAAATACCGCTTGGGTTCGCATACCGCCACGGGCGGTATCTGGCGTAATGCGTACTACAAAGCTTCAATCCATTCTTTTGCGGAACGTTCTGTGCCGAGTTTATTCCGCATAGCCATATCCCTTTTATCCAAACCGCAGGTTTGGCATATCATCACGC
>JBGVDX010000046.1:0-10886 GCA_045119575.1 Acutalibacteraceae bacterium | reverse complement strand
TGTTTTTGGGCTGTTAAATATTCTTTGCTTTAAGCTTGCTTATTAAACAAAGTTCACAGACGAGTTTTGGTTTAGTTGATTAATCAGGTAATCATATCGGAATAGAATTTAGTGGTAACAAGTATTATTAAATACATACGGACGATATTATCAAAATGGCTGAATGGGGTATTAAGATAATTAATTAAAATTGTGACTTTATTATCTAAAGCGATAAGGAGATCACAGTTTTTATATAAAAACATTGTATAAAAAAGCTCCGGATTTTGCACCGGAGCTTCTTAGTAATTATAAACTTTTAAGAAAGGTTGCCATTAACATCACAGGTGAGAGTACAAGTAATATCTCTGGTGTCTACTGTAATGCCTAAGGTTTTTTTGACAAATGTTCCTTTTCCAATAGCTTTATTGCCTGATTTTGAAGCCGCTCCGCTTTTTAAAGACCAACCGGAACCAGGAGAGGTATGGCTGTATGATGCAGAAGTGCATGTAGAACTTGTGCCTGATACAACGCTAAATGTTCCTTTTGTAGTCAGTGTAAATAATACATCTCCGCTACTATTTTTATAAGAAGATGTTTTACTTCCAGTTTTAGTGAAAGTTGTAGCTTTAGTAGAAATTGCAGAAACATCTTCATATACAATAGTAATTAACTGTGATCCGTCTTCAAAAGTTTAAATGTTTTCACTTATAACAATAGTGGTTTCATTGGTTTTTGAAGGATTAATTGCACAAGAAGGAAGAGTGGCTAAAAAAGCTAAGGTAGCAAACACAATTGCGAATGATAATAATTTTTTCATAAATAAACTCCTAATTAATTATTCGTAAATAATTTCTCCGTCTGATATTGTTTCTTCATAATAGACGGGTGTCGTGTCTTTATTATCCGAAATCATTTTTGCAAAGGTTGCGAAAAGAGCGATCAAAGCAATAATGCATGTTACAATTACTGCTATTTTTATGGTTTTTGCTTTTTTTATTGCTTTGCTGATTTCATCGGAATCAAGTGAACTAATATATGAATCAGCTAACTCACGAGGTGAGCCAAACTGAGCTTCGATGTCGTCATAAGATGCGTTAGGATTGCCTTCTATATAATCATAAACGCTCGATTCAATGCGCAAAATTAAATCCTTTTTAATTTTGCGAGGGCAATTGAGCTTATTTTTTGCATTCTTACAGAACAATTTAGCGGCAACCTCTCCGAAAACAGTATTATTCGACATTTGTATTCTCCATAAGTTTCGATTATTTTTTTGTAAAATAAGGATGTTTAATATGCGAGCTCTCAATCGTAAATGATTACTGTTTCAATTTCAGTTACTTGTGTGTCCTTGTTATCCGAAATCATTTTTGCAAAGGTTGCGAAAAGTGCAATTAAAGCAATAATACAGGTTACGATTACTGCTATTTTTATGGTTTTTGCTTTTTTAATTGCTTTGCATATTTCCTCGGAATCAAGTGAACTGATATATGAATTAGCTAATTCACGAGGTGAACCGAAATGGGCCGTGATGTCGTCATAAGATGCGTCAGGATTGCCTTCTATGTAATCATAAACGCTCGATTCAATGCGCAAAATTAAGTCTTTTTTAATTTTACGAGGGCAACTGAGCTTGTTTTTTGTATTCTTACAGAATAATTTAGCGGCAGCTTCGCCGTGGACAGTATTATTTGACATTTGTATTCTCTCCAACTACCTTCAATATTTGGTGAAGTATCTAAACATATTTTTACTAATTTATTTATTCGATAATAATGGTTTCTCCAACCGAGATGGTTTCTTCGTAATACTTGTATTGTGAGTCGCTGTTATCCGAAATCATTTTTGCAAAGGTTGCAAAGAGCGAAATCAAAGCAATTATGCATGTTACGATTACTGCTATTTTTATGGTTTTTGCCTTTTTAATTGCTTTGCTGATTTCATCGGAATCAAGCGAACTAATGTATGAATCAGCTAACTCACGAGGCGAGCCGAATTGAGCCGTGATATCGTCGTATGACGCATCTGGTTGACTTTCTATGTAATCATAAACGCTCGATTCAATGCGCAAAATTAAATCTTTTTTAATTTTGCGAGGACAATTAAGATTGCTTTTTGTATTCTTACAGAATAATTTAGCTGCAACCTCTCCGCAAATAATATCAGTTGACATTTGCATCCTCCCCAAGCACTTCTAATACACCGCCAATGACCGAAAGATATTCCTCACGAATATGCTCCAAATACTCGACTCCGGACGGTTCAATATGGTAATAAACGCGAACACGCCTTTTTCCAACCAATTCGCGTCTATCACTTATTAAACCCTTATCAATCATACGATAAAGGATCGGGTACATTGAACTTTCAGCCAATTTGTACCGTCCGCTACTACGCTTCTCAAGCTCCTGCGTTATTTGATATCCATACATATCTTCATCCCGCAAAAGCGTCAAAAGGAGTAGATCGACGGAACCTCGCTTGAGATTGTCTGAAATACTCATATTTAATTTACCTCCGGAAGTAGTGTAGAACTACACAATATTAAGATATACGAAATATATTTCGATGTCAATACTATACACCGAAATATATTGTTGACAAGTTTCTCCTTTGTTGATATTATAAAAATGGATGAGAAAAAATGAATTTACTTCAACGTGGGGGTTGTATAGGCAACGCTTGTCCCTTACGAGTATCTTTTTTAGGAGGAGAAAATATTATGTACAACAAAATACTCGCTATTATATCTTCTTTTATTATAATGTTTTGCCTTACCGGTTGTCAATCCACTCCCGACGATAGCTTAATAGTAAATAAAACCGATGGGAATATAGAAAGTTTAATTGGCCAGCAGGCGGAAGGCCCAGTAGTAACCGACGGCCATATTACCGAGACTATAACTTGTTGCGGAGACAGAGTTCTTGCAAATGTTGATGCGGATATAAAAAGTCAATTTGATTATTATGGGGTATATGAAATAGAGCGTACCGAAATAACACAGGAACAGATTGACAAGGCAGTTGAGTTACTGTACGGAGATAGTGAAATATACAATTATCGCGGTCAGATAATGACAAAAGAAAAGTATGATTTTTATATTCAACTCAGCAAAGAACAAATACAAGATATGATTGAGAATCCGCAAGAATATGAAAAAAAGATAAAAGAAAACGGAGAAGACAGTGCTTATAAGACTGTTGACGAATGGTTGGAAGCCGTAAAACAAGGACTTGAAGAAGAAATGGAAGCTCGTAAGAGCGCGCCCACAGAGGAAGAATTAAAAAGCAATTTAAATACAAAGCTGCATTATCCAAACGAAAAAACCGATGGCCTTAGTGGAAACGATGCAAAGATAGTGATGATAAGCACTAACTTCGGCTTTGAAAATGACTCGTTGTTCGCAGTTCAGGTGCCAAACAATCAGATGGAAGATCCTGTTATGCTGTCTTATGAAAATGGGGCAAGTAACGAGGAAATGACGATAGATACTATGACGCAGGATAAAGCGGAGGATATAGCGGAAGCATTTGCTCTTGCTATGGATAGCTCTTTTGTACTTACAAAAAGTTCAAAGGGGGAAAATTGTTATGAATTTGTATATAGTATTACCGCCGACGGTATGCCCATAACAAAGGCCAAAAACGGTTCTGATTATGAGTACGCATGGCTCAACGGTAGTATAAATATAGAAGTAGATGATTCGGGAATTTGTTTCATCAACTGGACACAGCCGATAAAGGTTGTAAAAAAAGTAACCGAAAAGGTAAACATGATATCAGCCAAAGAGGCGTATGACATATTTGCACGTTATTTTAAGCTTAAATATGCTTCTGATTCTTTATATGAATACGGAATAGAAAAGCAAATTTTTGACTTATATGAAATAAGCGTATCTTATGTTATTGAGCCGATAAAGGATAGCACCGATAGAGCACGGGTTATGCCTTGTTGGAACTTTGTATGTAAGCACACGTTAAAATTTAACGACGGAACACCCGATGATATTGCGCCCAGAGTATCAATATTTGCTATTAACGCAATAGATAAGAGCATTGTCCTGTAAGCAAGTATTGTATTGGTGGGTGACAATATATGAGATATACATTGGTCGAGTTGAAACGCGCCATTCTGTCTATAAGTTTTTTATTATCAGTGATAATGATGGCGATTGTAATGGTGTATTGCGTTAATGAAACGATAATAAAAATGTTAAATAATGAATTACCTGTATCCGATATAAAGATAGCCGAGCTTTGCCGTTCTGTATTAAATTCCGATACTGCACTTTTTGCTATTCCGATAGTGGCGACCGTGCCCTTTTCGTGCAGTATTCTTGATGATATTTCATCGCATTTTGTAAAAGAGCTGCTTGTCCGCGTGTCAAAGAAAAATTACGCATGTTCAAAAATAGCTACGTTGGTTATATCTGCGGGATTTACAGCGGTATTAAGCATATTTTTGTTTGAAACAATAATGTGCATTTTGTGTATTGTATCAGGAGAAATGCCGACCTTGAATACCGATACATTGTTATTAAGTATTGAACTTATGGGTAAGTATTTTATATTTTTTGCAATGTGGGGGCTATTTGGAGCCATTCTCGGCACTGCAACTGACAGTAAATGTGTTGTATATGCCTCCCCGTTTATACTGTATTACGTATTGGTAATAATTAAATCCCGTTATTTGCATACCGTTGATGCTATTGACCCGCGTTTATGGTGTTCGGGTAACAGCGGGGTTATAACGGTAGCTGTGCTTCTGGCTGTTTTGTGTATTTTGGGGTATGCAATGATAAGGAGGCGGCTTAAAGTTGTCTGATATAAGAAACGCAATTATTGCCGCAGGGTATAACTTTAAAGTATGGCGTTATAATCCCAGAGTGTATGTAACATTTGCGCTTGAATTTATCCTATGTTTTTTATTGACCAACCGTGCTGTTGGTTATGCGCAGGCGTTTGGTACTACCATACAGATATTTGAGCCGTTTATATGGACATTCGGGGATTCAAAATCCATTCTTTTGTCATCAATGCTGCTGTTTTTGTTATTCTGCGATGTGCCGAATCTTAACAGCGGTGTGCCGTTCTATCTCATGAGAATGAATAGAAGGTCCTGGTTGTTTGGACAGGTGATATATCTTATTGCTACAACCTTTTTGTATATGATATTTACACTTGTTGCAACCTGTGTGCTGTGTATGAAATATGCTTTTATCGGAGACGTTTGGAGCGATACCTCGATAGCGCTGTACCATTCGAATTTGTCGGATGACCTTGTTATGCCGGCAAGTCTTAAAGCAATGGAGCAAATGTATCCGTATCAAAGCATGCTTATAATATTTGCGCTTATGCTTATGTACATGCTTATTTTAACACTTATTGTATTTGTTTTCAGCGTATGGAAAAGTCAAAAGGCAGGTGTTGTAACCGGCTTTGTCTTTTCGCTTTACGGCTATCTTGTTTCCCCCGAAACGATTAAGCTGATAACCGGCAAGGACAGCAAGTTGTATGTTAATGTAATTTCGGCATGGGTATCACCTTTACAGCAGGCGACATATCATATGCACAATTTTGGATTTGATTTTTTGCCGCGATTGTGGCAAACATATTTGATTTTCGGGGTGGTAATTGTACTGTTAATACTTTTATCAAATATGGCTATTAAAAAATACAATTTTGTTTTTACGGGAGTATAAATATGGCTGATTTATCAATTCGGATTGAAAATCTTACTAAAAAATTCGGTAAGGATACGGTTTTACATAGTATTACGCACGAATTCGAGGCCGGCAAGATACATGGCATAGTCGGTAATAACGGCTCAGGAAAAACGGTTATGTTTAAATGCATATGCGGGTTTTTGACTGCGGATGGCGGTAGGGTGTTTGTCGGCGGTGAGCAAATCGGCAAGGATGTTGATTTTCCGTCTAATCTCGGCGCGATAATTGAGACCCCCGGTTTTGTTCCGCAATACAGCGGACGAAAAAATCTCGAAATACTTGCATCAATCAATAAAAAAATCAGCAAAAAGCAGGTGACTGAAATAATACGAAAGGTCGGCCTTGATCCTAATATGAAAAAGGCAGTATCAAAATATTCACTCGGAATGAGGCAACGTCTTGGGTTAGCCCAAGCAATAATGGAGGACCCGGCGTTTTTGATACTTGATGAGCCGTTTAATGGGCTCGATAAACACGGCGTGGCGGAAATTCGAGAAATTATTTCAGGCCTTCGCGATAAGGGAAAAACCATTTTGCTTGCGAGTCATAATCCGGAGGATATACGGATTATGTGCGATACTGTATGCGAAATGGACAGCGGATATCTCAAACCGTTGGATATAGCATAATGATAATGTTTTGAGAATGTTGCCGTTATTTAATGTAGTTTAATTTGGCTGTTAGGCCATAGAAATGCGGTAAAAACAGATTCTTTGGCGTTGATTATTGAATGATAAATACAATTTATTAAAAATAAGATCGAGCTGTTTAACGAGGAACAAATTTCCTAATAAATAGTTGTGTTATGTTTATGAATGTTTTATAAAAAGGAAAAAGATGGATATTTTAAACTGTGCTTCTTTTAGGGGTTGGTGTTATGAAAAAAATACTTGTTGCGGCACTTGTTTTGTGTATTGCTGTAACATTTTTTGGATGTGAAGACAGGTCTAATGAAGATGGGTCGAATCCCGCGCTGAACAATGATAGTAGTTATGACCCGTTTGAAGAGGTGGTTTCGGACGATTTATACGCCTATCCTCAATATACTGAAACGTGGGAATATAACGATATTGCACAGCTTACATATAATGGTGAAGACATTTCTGTCACCATTCACATTGACAATGAAAAGCATAAGTTTGAATTAGGTTTTATGGCATTTGTGGACGGATACTGCGTTCCTGTTACAATCGGCGGTCAAACCGATACGATGGGTGTGGTTTCTTTTGCCGAAAAGGAGAGTAAGGATGTAGTAATTTCCTTTTCTCCCACGGTTGGCAAAAAAGGCGACGTTTTAGCCGCGCGGATAGTATCAATAATAAACCCCAATTTTATGCCGTCATTCACCGAAGGAGATGCTACGTTCGGTCATTTTCACAGTATAGGGTATTCTCATTTTGCAGAAATAACATTAAACGCAGAGCCGAAAACAGAAGGTCACAGCTCTTTATCTGTTGATACGGTTGATTTGACGGATAAAATACGCGAGCAATATAACCTTGACAGTGAGGATTATTCGAAAGAACAGTATGAGAAATACTTAGAAAATCAAAAATTGCCGATTTCCGAACGCGATCCTGAATTGGGATATGCGCCAAATCGGTTTTGGTGCTTTTATGATTACGATAGCTTGAACAGTACCAATTTTACTGTATCGGACAGGTCGCGGGTTAAGTTAAATTTATCTGCGATGGCGTCAATAGGTACAAATTACAGGGTAACTGTATTTGCAAATAACCGCCCGATAAAGACGGTTGACGGCTATGAATGTGCCGAAATTTCGACCAGGTTAGAGGGCTATTCTCACGCTGAATTAGTATATGATTTCAGCCAATATGGCGAAAAAACGCTCGTTTATGCTATTGCAATGCCGATTACCGAGCAGAATGATACGACCACTTGGGCAGAGGAGATAAAAACCTCTTCATTCGTTATGTTTTTTAAATAATAGGAGGAAATAAAATGAAACGTAAATTCGTTGTGCTTTTATCAATAATTTGGGTTTTGTCGTTATTGCTTTGCAGTTGTGGAGATAATAATGTTCAAAGTGAAAGCAACTCATCGTCTGTATCTGAAAATTCAAGTGAGCAACCTACCGAATACGGAACAGAGATTTCTTCGGGCATGAAAAAAATCAACAAGCCCGTGTGTTTGTCGTCGGGTGATTGGGTGGCATCTATGGTTCAAGTGGATGACCACCGAAGCATAATGCTCATTGAAAATGACGCTAATTTATTGAAAAAAGCAGAGCGAAGAATTGTTTTGTATGATTTTGCTGCCGAAAAAGCATTAGCCGAGCAAACGGTTGAAGGTTATTCATTATCCTTGCACGAGTATTCAAACGGAGTATATGTTACAGGATATACCGATTCGCCCTATTCCACCGAACAAATTCCGTTAAGCTTTCCGGTGCTTATTACATACGATTTTGAGTTAAATATTCAGCAGGAATATGACTTTACCGCTCTCGGTGATAGGGTCAGCGTTGAAAACGCTAAGCTGAGCTACGATGGCTCAAAAATAGCGTATTTAAAGAATGATTCTATGTATATTTACGATTCGGATAAGCCCGTATCCAACGCAACTCGTTTGTTCACCCTTGGCTCCGGTAAAGGAATGACGGACATTTCGGATTTTGACTTCACACAGAACGGAAAAAGCATAGCGTGTAAAGGTAAATGCAATAACGGAAGCAAAATCACCAATGGATTTGGACATTGGGATATAGATGGCTCGGGAAACGGTTTTGGTTGTGATAATTATTCCGAACAGCTTATTATGGGCGGAAATAAAATGTTGATGATTGACCAGGCGGCTCCTTACGGAAGCACCTCCTCAGGAATGGCTAATATACGCGATTTTGAAAAGAGAAGCTCAACCTATATTACGTTTGAAAAAAAGAATGAAAGCTCAGCGGCAATCCTTTCAAATGAAGGAAAGTATATTGTTTCATACCTTGACGGCAAAGCAAGCGACGGCAAGGGCATGATTCGTATCTCGATATACAGCTCCGACACACTTCAAAAGATTTGCAGCTACGATTACACAGGTACAAGCGATGCTTTAAGTTTGACAACAATTTACGCAAATGATAAATATAACAGAGTTTTTGCCTTTGTTACCGATGGCACAGAGCAGGTTTGTATCGAAATGATAATGAATAAGGACGCAACAAATGAAGCTAACAGTTGATAAAATCAATAAATCATACGGCAACCATACGGTTCTCAATAATGTCTCGTTTACTATGGACAACGGGGTGTATGGGCTATTGGGTTCTAACGGCGCCGGAAAAACTACGCTGATAAATATAATAGTTCGTTTAATTGGGCAGGACAGCGGAGTAATTACCTGCGACGACGTGGATGTTACAAAGCTCGGCGGCGAGTATTTTAATCGCATAGGTTATTTGCCGCAATATCCGCGATTGTATAAGAATTTTACTGCGGTGGAATTTCTAAAATATATGTCCGAGCTAAAAGGGTTAAAGAAATCCGAAAGCAGTAGTCGTATCGATGAATTGTTGGAGCTTGTTAATCTTACCGTCGACAAGGATAAAAAAATCGGTGCATTTTCAGGCGGAATGAGACAGCGTCTCGGAATTGCACAGGCAATGTTAAACGATCCTAAACTGCTTATACTTGACGAGCCGACGGCGGGACTTGACCCACGTGAGCGTATTCGTTTTCGTAATATATTGTCTGCATTGTCGGCCGACCGTATCGTATTGATTGCAACGCACATTGTCTCGGACATAGAGCATATAGCAAAGAACGTTATTCTCATAGGAAACGGCAACGTTTTGTGTCAAAGCACACCCGAAAAGCTCATAAACGAGATGAAAGGTAAGGTGTATGAATGCGTTGTGCCGATAGAGGATATGCAAAGCTGTATGTCGAAATATTGCATAAGCAACGCAGTTCTTGAACAGGACGGATACCATTTGCGCATTGTTGGAGAAAACTATCCCGAAAATGCCGTGCCGTGTGATACACCTACACTTGAAGATGCCTTTTTGATGTATTCGGGAGAAAAAATATTATGAAAATCGTTTTCTTCGAGTTTAAAAAAATAATGTTTAAGCCGATATTGCTTATTTTGCTGGTTGTTTTTTCGGTGATAGATGTTTATTTGCTTACCGTAAATGCCCGTGATTATGCGCCCTTTTCTTCGATGGAAAGCGCGGAAAAGCTGTATAACGATTGCTGTGAAAAGGTCGAGGGCAAAATTACAAACGAAAAAATAAGCTTTGTTATAGATAAATATAATGAAACTGCCGCAAAAATCAGCGGCGATTTTTCTACCGATTATGATACAAGTAATTCATATACCGGCTATTTGCAAAGTGATTTCAATGTTTTTTCGGAACTGTATAGCGAAATCAAGCGTGTATATCAGTATAGCGAGAATACAGACCAAGTAATTGAAAAAGCGAAGAAAAATATTGTGTTTTTCAGCGAAAACAATAATGCCGCCCAGGTAAAAAAATACGAGGATATGATTTCGGTGTACGAGGGACGAAAGGTCGATTCCTTTTATCGCACCGATGGGTTTGAGGCGTATTTTGGTCACAATTTTTCTTCTTTGATAGCATTGTTAATGATACTGTTTGCCCTTTCGGGTGCCTTTTCTTCCGAAAGGGAAATTGGTATGACCTCGCTGATATTCACTTCAAAGCGAGGAGTAAACGGTATTATATGGCCGAGATTGGCGGCATCCGTTCTTATATGCGCGTTTTTGGTGGCGTGGTTTACCCTTGTTGATATTGCCACGGTTGCGGTTACCAACGGATTATACGGATGGGAAAATCCGCTCTATTCCTTGCCTTCATATACATATACGACCGTTAATTATTCAATAGGAACGCAGGTTATTCTCTCTGCCTTGTTAAAGGTGGTGGGACTTTGTTCGGTGTCGTTTTGTATCATTTCCATCTCGTCGCTGTCGCCATCTACCTTAGTAAGCTTTTCGTCAAATATTACCCTGATAATCATGCTGATTTTGCTTGATGACAGGGCTCGTTTTGGCGGCTCAAAGGTGTTATCGGCGTTTTTTAACCCGATTTCATTGTTTACCTTGCAGGACGTTTCAAAATCATATACAACGGTTGAATTTTTCGGACAGAGCATTACCGCATTTGCCGCAGAGATATGCGTCGGCTTGGCCGTGTTTGCGCTAT
>JBGVDX010000045.1:0-5616 GCA_045119575.1 Acutalibacteraceae bacterium | reverse complement strand
AAATATACGCTCATGTCAATCAAGGTATATCCGACTCCCTCGCAGGCAATATTTAACCAAGCAGCCGCGTTTGACGCAATGGTTGAAGAACTCCCGCTTGCTGAAGATGTTGAACTTACCGACGAAGCTCAAATTCTTGCCGCTTATGAGGCTTATGAAGCTCTTAATGAAACCGCTAAGCTTTATGTAAATACATATGATAAATACATTGCCACTTATGAGTCTTTCCTTACTTTAAAATACGGCAGCGTAGGCCGCGCAATGGCTTATGAAGTTATCGAAGTTATCGAGGCTCTTCCCGAACCTTATGAAGTTACTTTAACCGATGCCGATGCTATTAGCTACGCTCGTACAAAGTATACTCAGCTTAAGGACGATTACAAGGAATTTGTTGATAATTACAAGAAGCTCGTTGCTTGTGAATCGGCTCTTGACGCCATCTATATTGAAAAGACAGTAACCTACTGGCCTGACAAGACCGATGGTTCGGGCAACTATGTCAGCATGAGCGAAACCGAAATTTACGTTTCCGACTATCTCCGCAACAACGCTTGGTGGCAAGATTACACATTTTCATATGTTGTCGACGGCACAACCTATTCAGGAAAGATTTATAACGCTGAATTCCGTTGTCCTTCCGCAAACATTACACAGCATGTTCAGGTCGGATTTGGTAAATCTACCGGTTCTACGGAAACTCCCTATCAATTAACTGCTGCCGGCGAATGGTATCTTTACGGAACTATTGAGGATAGCACAAACGGTTGGCTGACCGTTGAGCTTGCTCAATTCACCGTTCTTCCCACACCGTTTGGTAACGCCGACAACGCAGCGGCTGATGCTGTTAACGAAGGTATTGAAAACCTCCCGTCTAAGATTACTTCTGCTGACGTTGATACCGTAAAACAGCTTAAAGCCGATTACGACGCGCTTGTAAGATACGACCTCGTTTCTCCTGCAAACGTTGAAAAGCTTTTGGCTGCTTACGAATTGGTCGAAAATATCTCTAACCTTACCATGGACTTGAACGGCGACCTTGTACTTGACAGCGCTGACCTTGTTCTCATGGAAATGATGATTGTTGGACTTGATACCCCTGTAGAAGGCGCAGATATAAACAGAGACGGAACGATTAACGCGCTTGACCTTCTTATGCTTGAACAGCATTACCTTGGTTACTCCTTGTTATTCTAATTGTCTTTAAGACCGTAAATTGTTTTAAATATACATCTTCGATTAATTCGGAGATGTATATTTTTTATGTTTGTATGTATTGATATTGTCGGTGATTTATATTATAATATTTAAAAATATGCTTGGAGATAGTAAAAGTCTATGAAGTTTACAAAAATGCACGGAATAGGCAACGATTATATTTATTTTAATTGCCTTGATAATGACATAAATGACCCTAACGGCTTGTCGGTTGCGCTTAGTGACCGCCATTTTGGCGTTGGAGGCGACGGAATTGTTATGATTATGCGTTCCGAAATTGCCGATTTCCGAATGAGAATGTTTAATGCCGACGGCAGCGAAGGAAAAATGTGCGGAAATGCTACACGCTGTATCGGTAAGTACGTTTATGAAAAAGGTCTAACCGATAAAACCGAGTTTACTCTTGAAACTCTTGGCGGAATAAAGATACTAAAACTTAACGTATCGGACGGAAAGGTTATTTCCGTAACGGTTGATATGGGAAAAGCAATTCTTAAGCCCGCTGATATTCCCGTTTTGCTTGACGGTGACTGCGTTGTTTCAAAGAAAACAATGCTTGCCGGGAAAGAACATGAAATCACGTGTGTTTCAATGGGCAATCCCCATTGTATTATTTTCACAAAGGATATTGACAACCTTGACCTTGAAAAAATCGGCCCCGATTATGAAAACGACCCGATTTTCCCCGAACGAGTTAATACCGAGTTTGTTGAAATTATCGACAACAAAACCCTTAAAATGCGTGTTTGGGAAAGAGGCAGCGGTGAAACATGGGCGTGCGGCACGGGCGCAAGTGCGGTTTGTGTAGCGGCCGTTTTAAACGGTATTTGTGACTATGATACCGACGTTTTGGTTAAACTGCGTGGCGGTGACCTTACGATAAACTATAAAAAGGATGGTACGGTTTATATGACCGGCCCCGCAACCTTTGTATTTGACGGTGAATTAGAAAAGGAGTTTGACATATATGCTTAAAATCAACAAGAATTACAACAATTTAGCCGAAAGCTATCTTTTTTCAACGGTAGGTAAGAAAATTACCGAATATTCCGCTAAAAATCCCGACGCTAAGATTATCCGCATGGGTATCGGCGACGTTACAAGACCGCTTTGCAGCGCCGTAATCGAAAGCATGCATAAAGCCGTTGACCAAATGGCTGACAGTGCAACCTTCAAGGGCTACGGCCCTGAACAGGGATACGATTTCGTTCGCGGCGCGGTTAAGAATTATTACGGCAGCTTCGGCGTAAGCCTTGCCGATAACGAAATTTTTATCAGTGACGGAGCAAAGAGCGACGTTGCAAATATTCTTGACATCCTTGCGACCGACAACACCGTTTTAGTACCTGACCCCGTATATCCCGTGTATGTTGATACCAACGTTATGGCTGGACGCAAAATTGTTTACGCTGACGCAAACGAGGAAAACGGATTTTTACCCCTTCCTGATGAAAATACAAACGCCGATATAATTTATATTTGCTCGCCGAACAATCCCACCGGTGCCGTTTATAATAAAGAACAACTCAAGAAATGGGTAGACTTTGCGAACGCAAATAAAGCGCTTATTTTGTTTGATGCCGCTTACGAGGCTTTTGTTTCGGACGAAAATTTACCGAGAAGTATTTTCGAAATTGAAGGCGCAAAAACCTGCGCTATCGAAATTTGTTCTTTGTCAAAAACCGCGGGCTTTACCGGTACACGTTGCGGTTATACCGTTGTACCTATGGACCTTGTTTTTGAAGGAACGTCCCTTAATAAGCTTTGGCTTCGCCGCCAAACCACTAAGTTTAACGGCGTAGGTTATATTATTCAGTCGGGCGCCGCCGCCGTTTTCAGCGAAGAGGGCAGAAAACAGGTTCGTGAATCCATCGAATATTACAAGAGAAACGCCGCTGTTATGACCGCCGCGTTTGACGAAATGGGTATTTGGTATACGGGCGGCAAAAACTCTCCGTATATTTGGTTTAAATGCCCGAACGATATGTATTCTTGGGATTTCTTCGACCTTCTTCTTGAAAAAGCTAACGTTGCAGGTACCCCGGGTGCAGGTTTCGGCAAAAACGGAGAAAACTTCTTCCGTCTTACAGCCTTCGGTAATTACGAAAATACCGTTGAAGCTATGAACAGAATTAAAAACATGATTCTTTAATGGTTTGAGGGAAAGGTTAATGAAGAAAATATACGATAAAAGTGCTATGGCGATTTTGCCGTATAATGACAATATAGTATTTGTCGCCGCCGAAAAACAGCTTGACGATAAATTTATTGTTTCCTATAAAATGTACGACTTCCAAAACGACCAAGTGACGCAAGTGCGCCGCTCGGCTTATTTGGAGGCTAAATTTGGCGACGAATTTTTGTACTTTTCAAAAATGTTCCCTGATTTTATCAATTATAAATGTGCCAAGTTATCCGACGGTCGTATGATTGCGCTTTATCCTAACGGTGATGCGGCAATCTTCGATAAAAACAACGAAATTGTTTGGGAAGGTACATTAAAATATCGTAATAACGGCCCTGCCGGGGTTGCATGTGTTGATAATACCGTTTGGGTTTCTTTTCCTGACGGAGATACTATTTTGCGTTACAACGCCTCTACGATGAGAGAGGAGCTCCGTATCGGCAGCCAAAAAGACAACGCATTTTCCAAGCCTCGCGGACTTTGGGCTGACGGCAAAAATTTGATTGTATGCAACTCTGCCGGCAAATGCATTGAATCGGTTGACACTTCGTCATATGTCGTAGAAAAATATGCTCAGTTTGACGAACCGGTTTATCAATATGTAAAATGCGGCATGTTTGAGGTCGTGTTGCTTGATTCCGGAATATATTTACTTTGATTTTTTATCCGCCCATAGCATTACGGGCGGATAATTTTCAATAAGAGGAGATTTTTATGTTACATTTCATGCTTGGAACAGCGGGTTCGGGAAAAACAAATACCGTTCGTCGCCGAATTGCCGAAGGTGTTGAAAAAGGGGAAAGCGGAATTGTTTTGCTTACCCCTGAACAGTATACCTTCGAATCGGAAAAGGCGCTTCTCAACCTACTCGGAGCAACCTCTGCCGACCGAGCGGAGGTAATCAGCTTTACCCGCCTTGTCGATTACATCGGCGAGGATAACCCCGATTTTTCCAAAGCATATGCCGATACAGGCATTAAAGCGGTAATATTAAAAAAAGCATTACTTTCGGTAAAAGGCGAGCTTTTGGCCTTTAATAACGTTAAGGCGTCGCCTGAGTTTATTTTATCCCTGCTTGAGATAATAACCGAGCTTAAACAAAGCAACATTACATCCGAAGAGCTTTGCGCTTCCTTTAAAGAAACAGGTGCCAATACTTTTAACCGAAAAATGCACGATTTGGGGCTGATTATATCGGCTTATAATGCTATGCTCGGTGAAAAATATTTGGACCCTGATGACGACCTTTTAAGACTTAATGACGCCCTTAACGATAGCCGCTATTTCCTGGGAAAAACGGTTTATATCGACGCGTTTGACGGCTTTACTATGCAACAGTATATGATAATCGAACGCATCATAAGGGACGCGAAAGATGTTTATGTCTCTTTTTGTACCGACGGCGCCTTTGACAAAGAAATGGGTACAGGGATTTTCTCGAATGTAAAAAAAGAAATTGCGCGTTTTATAAAAATTGCGAAAAATAATAACGTAGATGTTGCAAAGCCGGAACTTTTTCAAGGCTCGCCGCGATTTAAAAATGAAGGATTGTCTTGCTTAGAGAGGTTGTTGCGCGGCGATACCGAAGATTTGGACGGAATATGCGACAGCGTTACTGTTTGCGAGTCGAACACCCTTTATGATGAGGTTGACTATACGGCGCGAACAATTAAAAAGCTTGTAAGAGAAGACGGTCACCGTTACCGTGACTTCACGGTTATAGTCAGAAATATGGACGACTATCGCCAAATTTTCGATACGATTTTTACACGGTACAATATCCCTTGCTACCTTGATAAGCGAGCCGACAATAACGATTTAATGCTTATTTCTTACGCGGTAAGCATACTTAAAACTGCCGTTTCCGGATTTTCACAGGAAAACGTATTTAATTTTTTGAAATCCCCGTTGTCGATTATGGATATCGACGAGGTTTCCGAGCTTGAAAACTATGTTTTTATTTGGAACAAAGGTTATAACTCGTGGGAAGAGGAATGGAAATGTAACCCCGACGGAATTGACCGCCCGTTTAACGAAAAAAAGCTTGATGAAATTAATGCTTTGCGCCAAAAAGCGGTTGATTATATATCTCCTCTTAAAAAGGCGGTTGAAACAAACGATACACGTAAAATTTGCTCCGAGCTTTTTAATTTAATTTCGCAATCAAAAACCGACGTTAAGTTAAAAGAATATGCCGCCGAGCTTAAAGATGACGG
>JBGVDX010000044.1:0-1615 GCA_045119575.1 Acutalibacteraceae bacterium | reverse complement strand
CCAAGCAAAACGGCTTTGGCTTTTACGCCTGCGGCCATTTTGCGACCGAGCAGGTTGTTAAAATCCGACTTGCCGATTTTATTAAATCCGAATTTCCCGAACTGAACGTCATCGTGCTTGACGAAACCGACCCCGCAAAATACCTTTAAGGAGATGAAAAAATGCCGCTTGACGGAGGATTTCTTTATAATTTGCGCCGTGAAATCGACCATTACGCCGCCGAAACCCGAGTTGATAAAATAAGCCAACCGTCAAGGGACGAAATCGTAATTTCCTTGCATAAAAAAGGTTTTTCGGGAAAACTGCTTTTCACCTTAACCGACCCTCGGTTCCATTTTACCGAGCTTAGCTTTGAAAACCCTGCTCAACCGCCAATGTTTTGTATGCTTATGCGAAAATATTTCGTCGGCGCAAAATATATCGGCTCGTATCAGGATGGGCTTGAGAGAGTTGTCCGTTTCGATTTCGATACCTATAACGAGCTTGGCGACAGCATAACCGTTTCTATTGTCGCCGAAATAATGGGCAGAGGCTCTAACCTTATTTTACTTGAGGGCAACCGCATAATCGACGCTTTGCGCCGTTCATCGGTTGAAAGCGGAAAACGTATGATTTTACCGGGCGCTGTTTACGAGCCGCCCGAAACGCAAAACAAGATGAATCCGCTTACTGAAAAAAGCGAACGTCTTTGCGAAATGATTGGTCGGACGGGCGGAAAAGCCGCCGACCGAGTGCTTAATTTGCTTGACGGCGTGTCTCCGCTTGTTGCGCGCGAGCTTGTTTTTAAAGCGGCGGAAAACCTTGACGCAGAAACCTTTGACGATACGGCATATATGCGGCTTCGCGGCGCCGTAGACGTGCTTAAAAACTCTATCGAAAGGGGAACGCCGACGGTAATTTATCGTAACGGAAACAAGCCTTTTGATTTTTCGTATATGAATGTTGCCCAGTACGGCTCACTTGCCGAATGTAAAGCCGAAACCTCATTTTGCGCTTTGCTCGACCGCTTTTACGGCGATAGACGCAAGGAAGAGGATATGCGCCGCCGAACACACGATTTGATGAAAATTTTGACCAACTCGGTTGAACGCATTTCCCGTAAAATCAACAAACAGCGAGCCGAGCTTAAGGCTTGTGAAAACAAAGAACAACTGCGTATTTACGGCGAGCTTATAAAAGCCAATATATCTATGATTGAGCGCGGAGCCTCGGTTTGCGAGGTTATGAACTACTATGACCCCGAATGTAATACGGTAAGAATTCGCCTTGACGAAAAGCTGAGCCCCGCCGCCAACGCCCAAAAATATTTTAAAGATTATAAAAAAGCATATACCGCCGAAGAAAAGTTAAACGAGCTTATCGCCGACGGCGAGCAGGAAATAGCCTATCTTGAAAGCGTGTTTGACGCCCTGTCAAGGGCCGAATGCGAAGCCGAGGTTGCCGAAATCCGTACCGAGCTTGCCGACGGGGGATATATCCGCCGAATGGTACAGAAAAAGCAACCGAAAACCCGAACCTTACCGCCGTTTCATTACGTATCAAGCGACGGATTTGATATCTACGTCGGCCGAAACAACCGCCAAAACGATATTTTAACCCTTAAAACCGCCGCCCG
>JBGVDX010000043.1:0-9308 GCA_045119575.1 Acutalibacteraceae bacterium | reverse complement strand
TTTTCAAGCATTACGCCGCTGAGCATATCCTCGTTAGTGATATGGGTAAGATTTTTTGTACGGGAGGAAAGCTTTTTGTTAAGCCGCGAACGGACAAGCTGTTGATAGCGACCGATTTCGTTCAGGTTTTCGTCAAGCTTAACCGCTCCGATTTCGATTATTTCATTTATAAAACGGGACTCTTTTACGCTATATGCGCTGTTCCATTCTAAATCGAGAATAATAAATTTCACCGAAAAACTCCTTATTTAAGCTTGCTCGCCTGTTTCATTCTCATTTCCTTTGAAAGTATCGTTTTACGCAAACGGATTGATTCGGGAGTAACCTCTACAAGCTCGTCATCTTTTATAAATTCAAGCGACTGTTCAAGGCTTAACGGGCTGGGCGAGACAAGACGCAGCGCCTCATCTGAGCCGGCGGCACGCATATTGGTAACGTGCTTTTTCTTACAAACGTTACATACGATATCCTCGCCTCTTGCGTTTTCGCCGACAATCATTCCCTCGTAAACGGGAACGCCGGTACCGACAAAGAGACGACCTCTATCCTGAGCCGAGAAAAGGCCGTAGGAGTTGGTTTCGCCGTCCTCATGGACAACGATTGAGCCGTTTTGACGCTCGGCAATATCGCCCTTGTATTCATCATATCCGTCGAAAACATGGTTCATTATACCGTTGCCGTTGGTGTCGGTAAGGAACTGGGTACGGTAGCCCATAAGCGCACGTGACGGAATACGAAATTCAAGATGGGTTGAGCCGCCGTCACGGTTGCCCATATTTAACATTTCGGCTTTACGCGAGCCGAGACGCTCAATAACGGGGCCGACATAGGATTCGGGAACCTCAATCATAAGCAGTTCCATAGGCTCAAGCAGGGTTCCGTCCTCGGCATAGGTGTAAATGACCTTCGGGCGGGAAACTTGGAACTCGTATCCCTGACGTCGCATAGTTTCGATAAGAATAGAAAGATGCAATTCGCCCCTGCCCGAAACCTTGAAAGTATCGGGAGAGTCGGTTTCCTCAACACGCATGGAAATATTGGTCTCAACCTCCTTGAAAAGGCGGTCGCGCAGGTTGCGGGAGGTAACGAATTTACCCTCTTTGCCCGCAAAGGGAGAGTTGTTGACCATAAAGTTCATGGAAATGGTCGGCTCGTCGATTTTTACGAAAGGAAGCGGCTCGACACAGTCGGCAGAGCAAGCGGTTTCGCCGATATTGATGTTTGCAATGCCCGAAACGGCGATAAGGTCACCGACAGAGGCGGTATCACATTCTTTTTTGCCCAAACCTTCAAACTGATAAAGCTTGCCGATTCGGATGTTGTTGGATACGGTACCGTCGGTATGACACATGGTTACAACCTGGCCCGATTTAACGGTACCGCGCTCAACACGGCCGATACCGATTCTGCCGACATATTCGTCGGCGTCAATATTTGAGAAAAGTATTTGAAGTCCTGCGTCGGGGTCGCCCTCGGGCGCCGGAGCATGCTCCAAGATAGCGTCAAGAAGCGGGCGCATATCTCCCTCGCGTACAGAAGCGTCAAGCGACGCATAACCGTCGCGGCCGGAGGCGTAAATTACGGGGAATTCAAGTTGGTCATCATCGGCGTTAAGCTCGATAAACAAATCAATTACTTCGTCAATTACCTCGTCAGGGCGAGCCATGGGACGGTCAATCTTGTTAATTACTACGATAGGCTTTTTGCCGAGGGCCAAAGCCTTTTTTAACACGAAACGGGTTTGCGGCATGCAACCCTCAAACGCGTCAACGAGCAAAAGAACAGCGTCCACCATTTGTAAAATACGTTCAACCTCGCCGCCGAAATCAGCGTGTCCGGGGGTATCAACGATGTTGATTTTAACGTCATTATAATAAAGGCTGGTATGCTTAGAAAGAATAGTTATTCCACGTTCACGTTCAATGTCGTTGGAGTCCATTACTCGGTCTTCAACGTGTTCATTTTGGCGGAAGGTGCCCGCTTGTTTAAGAAGTTTGTCGACGATGGTGGTTTTACCGTGGTCAACGTGGGCAATAATGGCGATATTTCTGAGTCCGTTTTGTTTCAAAATTTCCACTTCTCTCTTTTTTCATTCAAACCTTAACATTATACCACGCACCACCCAAAATTACAACGGCAGTATACATAAAAAGTGATATTATTCATCGCCCATCATTTGTTTAAAAAAACTGTACTCATATTTTTGTTGATTTAACAGCAAATAAGTTGTATAATACTCCTCAGGAGTTGAAACTAATGTTAAAAGCAAAATCCCGAACTAAGATTAAAGACCGACGTTTACCCGATTATACCCGTGGTGAAGAAATTTTCAACATGGTTTCCCATATAGTCGGCGGCGGATTCGGCGTTATCGCGCTTGTTACCTGCGTCATCATGGCCGCCTTAAACGGCAACGTTATGGGCGTCATCGGCGGCGCTATTTACGGCGCTACCATGGTCATGCTTTACACTATGTCAAGCGTTTACCACGGGCTAAAGCCCAACGAAGGCTATTCCATAGGCAAAAAGGTCATGCAAATACTTGACCATTGTACCATTTTTCTTCTTATTGCGGGTACATATACGCCGATTGTGCTTTGCACACTACGCGAATACAACACGGCTTTGGGCTGGGTCGTTTTCGGCGTACAATGGGGCTTTGCGGCGCTCGGCATCACCCTAAACGCAATCGACCTTAAAAAATACAGCGTTTTTTCGATGATATGCTACCTTGTAATGGGTTGGTGTATCATATTTACGGGAAAAGCGATTGTTGAAGCTTTGCCCCAAGGATTCATATGGCTGCTTGCGGGCGGAATTTCATATACCGTCGGCGCCGTTCTTTACGGTATAGGGTCTAAAATTCGTTATATGCACTCGATTTTTCACCTGTTTGTCGTTTTAGGAAGCATATTGCAGTATATTTGCATACTGTTTTATGTCATGCCTTAAAAAAATATAAAAGGGAGTTATTATTATGAAAGGCTTTTTCGGAGAGTTCAAAAAATTCATCATGCGCGGAAACGTTATTGACCTTGCTGTCGGCGTTATCATCGGCGGCGCTTTCCAGGCGATTGTAAATTCGCTTGTAAATGACGTTATTTCGCCACTTATCGGTATGATTGGCGGCACCGATTTCAGCGCCTATTCGGTTGTACTTAAAGAGGCCGTTACTGACCCCAAAACCGGCGAAATTGTTAAAGAAGCATTAATGCTTAACTACGGCGCTTTTGTTACCGCTGTCATCAATTTCCTTATCATGGCATTCGTCATTTTCCTTTTGGTTAAGACAATCAACAAGGTTTCTGAAATTGGTAAAAAGAAGGAAGAGGAAGCTCCCGCTGAACCGACCACAAAGGTTTGCCCCTTCTGTAAAAGCGAAATCGCTATCGACGCCGTTAAATGTCCTCATTGTACCAGCGACATAGAGTGATTATTAAATGAAAAATTATTCCGGCAACATTTATAAGCTTGCTTTGCGGGGAATGTTCACATATCTGCTGATAAGCGGAATTATCAACGTTCTCGGCATCGCCGTATCCTTTTTCATTAAACTCGAAATCGGTAATCTTTCCTATCATGAAAATTTGATTTGGCTTTATCTTGGAATTGCCGAATGGGTTATCTTCATATTGGTTTACGGGTTTAAGTACATGGAAAACATCGGGTATATAGACGACTATGACCATATCCATTACATGAGTTCATATTTCAGGCATATGTCGCTTGTGCTCGGATTTTTGACAATACCTATTCTTCTTTCCATAGGCGGCGGAGGCGCTGTATTTTCGTATATTATAAGCCTTTGCTACGAACCGAACTTAATTTTATAGCACCTAATAAACAACGAAACCTACTTTAACGGTTGGCGCAACATGGGTACGATGATGCACTATTGGCCTCAGCTTGGCGGAATAGTTATAACATTCGCAATTAATCTTTTGGCCCTTCTCCCCTTTTACATCCTCGGAAAACACAACCGAAAAGAGGATTTAAAAAACGGGTATAAGTTAAGAATTAAATCTTAAAACAATTAAAAAAGCCTCAAATTCAAACGAATTTGAGGCTTAAATTTTTGATATATTATTTTCCGGTGCTTCCGAATCCTCCGGCGCCGCGCTCGGTTTCGTCAAGCTCGTCGGTTTCGGTAAAGGAAACGGAAAGATACGGCATAACAACAAGCTGGGCAATACGGTCGCCGTTTTCTATAACGCGTTCCTCGTCGGAGTCGTTATGAAGCGCGATAATGTATTCGCCGCGGTAATCGTTGTCGCATACGCCGACGCAGTTTGCGGGGCGAAGTCCCTGCTTTGTAGCAAGGCCGCTACGGGCGAAAATTGCGCCGAAGTAGCCGTCGGGTACGGCGATAGCAAGGCCCGTACCGATTTTAGCGGTAGTGTGGGGGGCAACAGTTACGCTGCCGTCGATACAAGCGTAAAGGTCGTAGCCCGCCGCTTTTTCGGAGCCTGAGGTCGGTAGGGTTGCCGCTGGGTTTAATTTTTTAACATTAACATTTATCATTTTTTACACCTCTTTTATTTATCCCATAAAACGATTTTTCCCTCTTTGCGGGTTTCGTTCATGTCAATAAGCCGTTGGTTTGACGAGCCCCTGAAACGCAGGGAAATATCGTGCAACCGCTCAACATAGCGTCCGTCCACCAAAACGTCTATAAGCGACAGCATTTCGTCGGTTACCTCGCAACGGGGATAACTGCCATCTTTTAGCAATTCGTCGTCAAGCGTAAAGCCGCTGAACGCCCAGATAGTTTTGTTAGGATAGGTTTCCCTCACCCTATGCATAAACGGGACTAATTCGCGTTGGTTTCTCGGCTCGAACGGCTCGCCGCCGAGCAGGGTAAGTCCGTTTATGTAATCGGGGCGAAGCATTTCGATTATCTTATCGGCGGCCGCTTTATCAAATGGCGTGCCGTAATCGAAATCCCACGTTTGCGGTTGGAAACAGTTTTCACAATGGTTCGTGCAGCCCGAAACAAAAAGGGTTACTCTTATCCCCTCTCCGTTGGCTATATCGCAATTTTTGATTTCTCCGTAATTCATAATTTGCCTTCCTATAAATAAAGGTGAGACCGAGCGGACTCACCTTTATGGATTATATTACAGATGCAATACTCGTTCCTTAATTTCTTGAGTTCTGCCTTGGTTCCAATATTGGGTACCAATGTAGCCGCAGGTACGGCGGGCAACGTTCATCTTCGCTTGGTCGGTGTTGCCGCATTTCGGGCATTTCCACACAAGCTTGCCGTCCTCGTCCTCAACAACTGCGATTTCGCCGTCGTATCCGCAGCACTGGCAATAATCGGACTTGGTATTAAGCTCGGCGTACATGATGTTATCATAAATAAACTTCATTACCTGTAACACGGCTTCAAGGTTTTGCTGCATATTCGGAACCTCAACGTAGCTAATTGCGCCGCCGGGCGACAAGGCCTGGAACTTGGATTCAAAGGCAAGCTTGTCAAATGCGTCAATAGGCTCGGTTACGTGGATATGATAGCTATTGGTGATGTAGTTTTTGTCGGTTACACCTTCGATTATGCCAAAACGCTGTTGCAAGCACTTGGAGAATTTGTATGTTGTGCTTTCAAGCGGTGTACCGTAAAGGCTGTAATCAATTTTTTCATCAGCTTTCCATTTTGCGGTGTACTCGTTAAGCTTTTTCATAATCTCAAGGCCGAATTCCTCACCCGCAGGCTCGGTAAGCTTCTTGCCGATCATGCTGTATACACATTCCCAAAGGCCCGCAAAGCCGAGAGAAATGGTAGAATATCCGCCATGGAGCAGTTTATCAATGGTTTCGCCTTTTTGAAGTCTTGCAAGGGCGCCGTACTGCCACAAAATGGGCGCAGCGTCGGACAATGTACCCGTAAGGCGCTCGTGACGGCACTGAAGCGCTCTATGGCAAAGCTCCATGCGCTCGTCAAAGATTTTCCAGAATTTATCCATATCCTTGTGCGCAGAAAGCCCGATATCAACAAGGTTTACGGTAACAACGCCCTGATTGAAACGACCGTAGTATTTCGGTTTGCCGTTTTCGTCAACGTACGGCGTAAGGAAGCTGCGGCAACCCATACAAGTGTAGCAATGGCCTTCGCCGTTTTTGTCAATCTTGTTTTGGAGCATGATTTTTTCCGAAATATAATCGGGTACCATGCGCTTAGCCGTACATTTAGCGGCGAGCTTGGTAAGATACCAATACTTGCTGTCTTCCCTGATATTGTCCTCTTCAAGTACGTAAATAAGCTTCGGGAAAGCGGGAGTAATCCAAACGCCGTCCTCGTTTTTAACGCCTTGATAACGCTGACGCAAAACCTCTTCAATAATCATGGCGAGGTCGGCCTTTTCCTGCTCGTCCTTGGTTTCGTTAAGGTACATAAATACGGTTACGAAAGGCGCCTGGCCGTTGGTTGTAAGCAAGGTTACAACCTGATACTGTATCATTTGAACGCCCTTCTTGATTTCCTCGCGAAGGCGCTTTTCAACCGTTTTGCTAAGGTTTTCGTCGCTTATTTCAACGCCGATATCCTTCATTTCTTCAATTACCGATTTACGGATTTTTTCGCGGCTGATTTGTACAAAGGGCGCAAGATGAGTAAGAGAAATGCTTTGACCGCCGTATTGGTTGGACGCAACCTGAGCTATAATTTGGGTCGCGATATTACATGCGGTAGAAAAGCTGTGCGGTTTTTCAATCATTGTGCCCGAAATAACGGTGCCGTTTTGGAGCATATCCTCAAGGTTTACGAGGTCGCAGTTATGCATATGCTGGGCATAATAATCGGTGTCGTGGAAATGGATAATGCCGTTATTATGCGCTTCAACAATATCTTGCGGCAGGAGAATACGGCTGGTGATATCCTTACTGACCTCGCCCGCCATGTAGTCACGCTGAACGCTGTTGACGGTGGGGTTTTTGTTGGAATTTTCCTGCTTAACCTCTTCGTTATTACATTCGATAAGGCTCAAAATCTTGTCATCGGTTGTATTAGATTTACGTACAAGACTACGGGTATAACGGTATGTGATATAGCGTTTTGCAACCTCAAAGGCGCCGTGAGCCATAATCTGTTTCTCGACAAGGTCTTGAATTTCTTCTACCGAGGGAGCTCTGTTCATTTTTTCGCATTGTAAAGTAACCGATTCCGCGATTCGCTTAATTTGGGTCGGAGTCATTCGCTCGGTTTCGTCTACAACATCATTAGCTTTTGTGATAGCAATACTGATTTTATCAATGTCAAAGGCAACTTCGGAGCCATTTCTTTTAATAATCTTCATTTTTCACTACTCCCTATTTCTAATTTTATATTGAATATATTGAATATTTTGTTTGCTACAATTAATCATAACACTATATCTTGTGTTTTTCAATAGCCAACTTTACTTTTACGCTTTTTTGTAAATGTTACACGATTATGAACAGTTTATTTGAACATATTACACAAAACTACTGAAGAAAAAACACAAGATATGCCATTTAAGAAAATAAAATAACACAATATATTCTATTTTTTGCCATAAAAAAGACTTCTATAACTGTATATAGAAGTCTTTTTTTATATTATATTGTGTGTTTTTTATCTATGGAACAGTTTTTTTGTTTGGTAAACAGGCTCGCAGGTAACGTGAAGCCCAAGCTTTTTAAGCACGTTTAAGTCAACCTGAGACAAAATAACCGACGAATGAACGTTGCAGTTTTTGAGTTTCCCTACCTGCTCCATGGCGAGCTTTGCGGTAGCGTCGCTCACCGAGCATATCGACAACGCAACAAGCAGTTCATCGGTATGGAGGCGCGGATTGTGATTGCCGAGCACGTCAACCTTAAGCGACTGGACAGGTTTTAAAACCTCGTGAGATATAAGGTCAACGTTGTCGTCAATTCCGCCGAGCTCTTTAAGCGCGTTAAGCAGCATTGCCGATGTTGCGCCGAGCAAATTAGAGGTTTTCCCCGTAATTATTCGACCGTCAGGTAACTCGATTGCGGCGGCGGGAGCCTCGGTTTCGGCCGCCTTTTTCTTAGCGGCGGCAACAACCGGTCGGTCGTCGGGAGAAATGCCGGCGGTATTCATGAGCAGTTCGATTTTTTGCACCTCGGAGCCGTCGCTGTTGCCCTTTCTTACGTTGCAAAGGGCGTTATAATAACGGCGGATAATTTCGTCGTTGGCAGCCTCTCTGACGGCGTCGTCGTCGAAAATACAGTTGCCCGCCATATTTACACCCATATCGGTCGGCGATTTATAGGGACATTCACCGCTTATTTTTTTAAACATGGCCGAAAGCACAGGGAAAATTTCGACATCACGGTTATAGTTTACGGTAGTTACACCGTAGTTTTCAAGGTGGTACGGGTCAATCATGTTAACGTCGTTTAGGTCGGCGGTTGCCGCTTCATAAGCGATGTTTACGGGATGGCTAAGCGCCAAATTCCATATCGGGAAGGTTTCGAACTTAGCATAGCCTGCTTTAATTCCGCGCGTGTGGTCGTGGTAAATTTGGCTCAGACAGGTAGCCATTTTACCGCTGCCGGGGCCGGGGGCGGTAACGATTACAAGGGAACGTGAGGTTTCGATATATTCGTTTTTGCCGTAGCCGTTTTCGCTTACTATATTTGCAATATCGCTGGGGTAGCCGGGGATAGAATAATGACGATAAACCTTTACTCCGAGAGATTCAAGGCGCTTTTTAAACACGTCAGCCGCCGGTTGGTCGCTAAAGCGGTTTATGACGACGCTTCCGACATAAAGCCCAAAGCCTCTGAAAGCGTCGATAAGTCGCAAAACATCAACATCGTAGGTTATGCCCAAATCGCCGCGAACCTTGTTTTTTTCGATATCGGCAGCATTAATGGCAATAACTATTTCGGCTTGGTCCTTAAGCTCGATAAGCATACGAATTTTGCTGTCGGGTTCAAAGCCGGGCAATACTCTTGCGGCATGGTAATCGTCAAAAAGCTTTCCGCCAAACTCAAGATACAGCTTGCCGCCGAATTGCGCTATGCGTTCACGGATATGCTCCGACTGCATTTTTATATATTTATCGTTGTCAAACCCCTTTTTAAACATATCTACACCCCAAAAAATACATTTCGTAACTAAAATATTATTTTACACTACATTTAACATTATTTCAAGGACAAGCGAAGCTTTTCTTTTGAAATTTATAAAAAATCCGACCTCGTAATGAGCAGGGTTGCTAAGGACAGTTACCTTTACTAAAAACGGAATTTGGCACACAAATTCCCTGCTTGTGACAGTGTAAGACAAAACTACCCGATGAAGAGAAAAACACAGC
>JBGVDX010000042.1:0-1105 GCA_045119575.1 Acutalibacteraceae bacterium | reverse complement strand
AAAAGGAAACGACAAAAGCCGCCGCACCTATTAAGCCCGTAAGTCCGAAAAGCCAACGTTTATATGCACCTTTATCAAGCGGCAAATCGCCTGCCATTTTTCCCGTTTGTCCGTTCATGGCGAAGGTGTATTTTTTGCCGTTCCAATCGGTATTCAAAATCCAAACGGGATAAAGCGCATATTTTGCTCGGCCGTTGTGCAACCGAATGCTTGTCGATTCGGGTATTACCGAACTGTAACCGATTACCGTAGAGGCAAAAGCATCGGCAGTGCTTTGCTTAATTCTGTCATTAGCGCGGTTTATGCTTTGCTCGGCGCTGACGTCGTATTTATCCGCAAGATATCCCGCAAGATAGGCTGTCTGAAAATCAACCGCCTGAGAAAAATCGAAAGGTTCGATAGATTCCATTAAATCGTCGGCCATTTTTGTAGAGCCGTCAACGGGCACCTGCTCAAATCCGATTGTTCCGCTGCGAAGTACCGAAAAAAAGCTTGTTTCGGTGTAATTGTACCGACTATCCGACCACATACGGACGCGGGTTGCCTTGTAACGTATATCAGCTTCGGCGTCGGTTTCGAAAAGCCAAAACGGAACGTAAACTCCCTTTACTTCGTCAATGTGATTTTCGGTATGGAACACTTTAGGTAACAGTTTTTTGCCCTTATAATGGTTTTTAAGCGCCGCTTTTGCCGCGTTTTTGTCAAGCTTAAACGGAATGACATAGTCGGGTTTAAGCAAGCCCGAAAGTCGGCCCATCATAACAACCGGATTGCCGCAAAACGGGCATGAGGTTGCCGCCGTATTCTCGTCGCCGATAATTTCGCCGCCGCAAGAATTACAAACAAATGAACTAAGCCCATCGGTTTCCGTTTCTTGCCATTCGTTTCCCGGGCTTGTTTCCCATGTCATGTCGTCCGAACTGTCTGATTTAAGCTGAGTATCATACTCAGCCAAGGTTTCCATTTCGAATTCCGTATCGCAGTAAGGGCATTTCATTTTTTGTATTGCGCTATCAAACGCTATCGCTCCCCCGCAACACGGGCATTTATATTCTTGTAAATCAGCCAAAACATTCTCCCCCATTCATAATTAATAACAAAAACC
>JBGVDX010000041.1:0-2396 GCA_045119575.1 Acutalibacteraceae bacterium | reverse complement strand
AAAGCGGGTGAAAATGCGGCAAAATCGGTTAGAAAGTAATATAATCTTTGATTTTTTCAAAGGTTTTTTCGCCGATACCTTTTACATTCATAATTTCTTCTAATGAGGTGAAACCGCCGTAATCGGTACGGTATTGTATTATCGCGTTTGCTTTAACCTCGCCGATACCGTTAAGCTCCATTAACTGTTCAGCGTTTGCGGTGTTAATGTTGATTTTGCCTGACACATAATTGCTTTGGTCGTCTTGGTTGGCGATTCTTGTTTTGCCGACCGATTCGAGTAACATTTCAAGGTCGGAGGAACTGATTCGCGACTGTGTGTCCTCGGACGAAATTTCTGATACAACCGAGCTTGTCGGATATACAATAAGGCTATCGTCAGTTGTCGGTTTATAAAATATCGTTGCAAGAAACGAAATACCGAACAGAACTAAAGAAATTCCCAAAACCCACCTCTCATATGGCATGAGTTTTAATTTGTTTTCGTTTTGACCTTGGCTCATGAAACTTACTCCAAATGCATTTTTTGCTATTTTACACTAATAATTGACTTGTTTAGCGATAATGTGCTTGAATATCACAGTCAAAAAATGTATAATCTTTTTAAATATTAAAAAATAAGGAATGATTATTCAATGAAACTCGGTATGGTCGGACTTCCTAATGTAGGAAAATCGACACTTTTTAACGCTATTACTAACGCAGGGGCTCAGTCGGCAAACTATCCGTTTTGTACTATTGAGCCTAATGTGGGCATTGTTTCGGTTCCCGATAAACGCCTTGAAAAGCTTAAAGAAATGTACAATCCGGTAAAATTTACGCCCGCAACTATTGAGTTTGTTGATATTGCAGGACTTGTAAAGGGCGCCTCCAAGGGAGAGGGACTCGGTAACAAGTTTTTATCGAATATCCGTGAAGTTGACGCCATTGTTCATGTTGTTCGCTGCTTTGACAGCACCGATATTATTCACGTTGAAGGTTCGGTTGACCCGATGAGAGATATCGAGATTATAAACCTTGAGCTTGTTTTCTCCGATATGGAAATGGTTCAGCGCCGTATTGATAAAACAACAAAAGCTTTAAAGGGCGACAAGTCTTTACAAGCGGAGCTTGACTTTTTGAAGCGTCTTTACGCGCATCTTGAAAGCGGAAAACCTGCGCGTTCGATTGAGCGTGACGAGCTTGGTGACGAAATTATTGCAACAACGGCGTTGCTTTCATCAAAACCGGTTATTTACGCTTGTAACATGGGCGAGGACGATTTTGCCTCTGGAATTGAGACAAATGAACGTTTTAATATAATCAGTAAGCTTGCTGTAGAGGAAAAGGCTGAATGTTTACCGATTTGCGCCGAGCTTGAGGCTCAAATCAGCGACATGAGCGACGAAGAAAAGGTTATGTTCCTTGAAGAACTCGGATTGGAGCAGTCGGGACTTGACCGCCTAATTACAAAATGCTACTCCTTGCTCGGACTTATTTCATATTTAACGGCCGGACAACCTGAGGTCAGGGCGTGGACAATTACCAACGGCACAAAAGCGCCTCAGGCGGCGGGAAAAATCCATACCGATTTTGAACGTGGATTTATCCGCGCCGAGGTTGTGTCCTTTGATGATTTAATGGCTTGCGGATCAATGAACGCCGCAAAGGAGAAGGGACTTGTCCGTTCCGAAGGCAAAGATTACGTCATGAAAGACGGAGATATCGTTCTTTTCAGATTTAATGTATAAAAAAATAAGCCACCGATTGGGGCACCCTCCGTAAGGAAGGTGCCCCAAGGTGTGGCTCTTGTATCAAAATTAAATAATTGGTTTTGTTAAGCGGTATAGCTATTGGCTATGCCGTTTTTTCTTTGCGTTCCGCAATGTGTTTTTGGAATGCTTCTTCCATTTCTTTGGGAGTGAGTTCACGGAGTATACCAACGCCGTTGTAGTAAAAGCCGACACTCTTGGCATATATTTATCTGACCCATTTCACATTATTGAAATTGAGGATATGCTTCGCAAACGCAATACTGCTCTTGATATCAAAAATCAACTTATTAAGTTCCATAGTTTAGCAAATGCTATAGGCCATTCAACAGAGAATGGTCCCAAAAAACATGAAAACATAAGAAGAGTTGAAGGTTTTAAGGAGTTAACTGTAAAAGAAAGAGAAAAAATGCTATTAGCGATACCGAATCTTTTTAACTCGATCAAATTCACAAAAACTGAGATTAAAGAGATTTCGGCGTTGTTAAAAATATAAATTTAATATTTTGTTTATATTTGAACAGCAAAACAAGGTTCAGCACACAAGCAGTGCTAAACCTTGTTTTATTGTATAACTAAAACCACGCGATAGTCGCGTGGTTCAAAAGAGGTTAACCGATGAACAAAAAATCCTCCGTTTGTGTTA
>JBGVDX010000040.1:0-1061 GCA_045119575.1 Acutalibacteraceae bacterium | reverse complement strand
TTAATTTATATGTTATTTTCAATTTCTGCGGAGTTTGAACGTATTGAAGAAGCCGAAAACGCCGCAAATATAATTAAAAGCCGACTTGATACCGAAAAGTTTACCATCACAAAGCCAAAATATAAAAAATCCGCCGTTTCGCCCTTTGTTCTCCCCTATCCTCCCGTTTACGGCATGGACGACGATATCCTATTGCCGAAAGGATACGGATATCCGACAAAAAGCGGATACTTTGAGCCGTCCATGAGCGAAAAATGCGAGCTGCATTTTGTCACCGAAAACAAAAACGAAGCAACAAAAATATTGCACAATTCAGGCGCAAGCAAAATTTCCTCGGTTATACAGTAATCCGTTTTTGCATATATTTTCAAGACGAATAACAAAAAGATTATCCAACGGAAAGGCTGGAAAACAAAATGGATAAATTTTATCCCGAGGGATTTATGCACGATACAACCGACGGTGCCGACAAGCCGTCTCTGAGGGCGCTTGAAGAGTCGCTTGACAAAGGAAAAATCCTTGAGGCGGTTGTGACATTATGTGACGCCGAACACAACCTTATAGTCGACCTCGGCAAAATCCACGGAATTATCCCCCGCAACGAGGGCGCCGTGGGTATCGCCGAGGGAAGTGTCCGTGATATTGCGCTTATTTCCCGTGTAGGCAAGTCGGTCGCCTTTATAGTAACCGATATTGTAACCGAAAACGGAAAGGTAACGGCAACCCTTTCGCGCAGGGCGGCTCAAGAAAAATGCGGCAAAGAATATGTCGAACGGCTTAGCATTGGAGACATTATCGACGCAAAGATAACCCATCTTGAAAATTTCGGCGCCTTTTGCGATATCGGGTGCGGTATTGCGGCGCTTATGCCCATTGACGCAATTTCGGTGTCGCGAATTTCCCATCCGAGCGACCGCTTCTCGGCCGGCGACTGCATAAAGGCGGTTGTGAAATCGGTCGACGAGCTTGGCAGAGTGTCGCTTTCTCACCGAGAATTGCTTGGCACATGGGAGGAAAACGCCGACAAATTCAAGCAAGGCGAAACGGTTGAGGGCGTTGTG
>JBGVDX010000039.1:0-2585 GCA_045119575.1 Acutalibacteraceae bacterium | reverse complement strand
ATGAGGGTGTAGATGAGGTACTGCGAGCACAATTTACAAACATATATAATCGCAACGATTCGATTATTATTAAAAAGCAGGATAGTCTAACCGGGGTTTCTATTGGAGGAGCCGTATTCCAATTATCACAAAACGGACAAGCGCTTAAATTCACCTACAATGCCGAAACAGATCGTTATCAATATGATGCCGAAAATGGAAGCGTGGTAAACCTTTCAGGCAATGCAAACGGTTATTACGAAATCTGTATTGACGATTTCAGTTATGACCTTGGCCCGATAGTTATTAAAGAAATAACGGCACCAACGGGATATACGTCCATCGGCAATATAGAAATCGGCTATACCGATGACGGAGAAACGGTTGGCATTCTTAGCGGAAACAGTGAATTGATTAAATTTATTAGCGGTGTATTGATTGTCGGAAACAGCACCGATTCATCCTCGGTTACTGTTAAAAAAGAGTGGGAGTGCGACCAAACCGAGTGGCAGGATGTTACCGTTCAATTATTAGCGAATGGTAAGCTTGTTACTACTGTTATTGCAGGAGTTGAGCCGCAGGCAATTCTGAACAGCGACAATAATTGGCAACACACTTGGAAAAACCTTCCTGTTTATGTCAATGGTGTAAAGATTAACTGGTCTGTAAAAGAAACAATGATTGGTACGGAATCCGCAAAGGCGGACGGTTCGTTTATCAACTGGCTGGTGTCCTATGAATTGCCGATTGTATCGACCGATGGGGACGGTAATGAAAACACCTTGCTCACCATCATAAATACTACTAAACGAGTAATGCTTCGTTTGACCAAAACTGACCTTGGCAAGTCAACGCAACTTTCGGGAGCAACCTTTGTTTTGGAAGGGGTGGATGCTCACGGCAACCTTTTGCCAACCGAAGTTGCAAAAACAGCTACAACCGGCGCAACAGGAACGTTGGTGTTTGACAACTTAAAGTGTGGCGTCAGGTATCGCCTTACCGAAACGGAAGCCCCAATCGGATACCTAAAAACTAATGAATATATTTATTTCGTAATCAATGAAGACGGAACCGTTTCGGTGGAAGAAAGCTTCTTTGCCGAAGCCGGGTCCACGGCCTACAACATTGTTGTTCGAAATGGTATAGCAGTTGACCTTCCCGACTCAGGGGGCATGGGAACAGGTATGTTTTATGCACTTGGCTTGTTGCTTATGGCGGCAACCCTGTGCATTTACATAAGATATCTCCGTAAAAGGAGGTGTCATAATTAGTACGCTTTCAATAAATTTGAAAAAATATAACAGAAAAGGAGTTAAAACAATGAAAGCAATCAAAAAAATCTTGGCAATCCTCGTAGTTTTATGTGTGGTATTCAGTTGTGGCGCTTTGGTGGCAATAGCTGCTGAGCCGACCGGCAGTATTACCATACAGAATCCGGGCAATTCCAATGCCACAGTAGCAGGCAAAACCTTCAAAGTTTACAAAATCTTTGACGCTACTACCAGTGGTAACAATACCTCTTATAGCTGGTATAAGGATGGGGGTAACATTCCGTTTTACGATTTCTTCTATGGCGCAAACGGCATTGTTGGACAGAATGTTGAAAATGGTAATGTTCAGGGTGCCGTTAAGTATTTAGCAGAAAAGAACTCGGGCGGAAACAACTTTGAACTCTCGCAGGTTGCAGAAAAGCTGCACGACTACATTGTTGAAAAGAACATAGCTTATGTAGAAAAGATTACCGCTTCGGATACAGCAACCTCTGTTACCGTTTCTGACCTTAGCTACGGCTATTATCTTGTGTATGACGATACTGACCTTTCAGGCGACGGTACCAGCGCTGTACGTTCTGCGGTTATGTTGTCCAACGTTAACAAGGACGCCGTCATCACCTTGAAGGCAAACCGTCCTCAGATTTTAAAACAAATCAAAAAGCATAATGAAGAATACGGCAAAGGAACCTCGGTTTCTATCGGTGACACGGTTACATTTAAAATTACAACAGTCGTTCCTTCTCATACCCTCTATACAGATTATACTTACTACGTAGAAGATGTTATGCACGATGGTTTGGTTCTTGATGTAGATAGTATCAAGGTGTATCAGAACGATATAGAGCTCGAAGGCGACTTTACTCTTACTACAACAGGATTGAGTGAAGGTGTTGACTTTAAGGTTGATTTCACCGCTCTCATGAATGACGATGACAAATATGAAATCGGCGACGAGCTGGTTATCATATATGACGCAAAGGTCACAAATGCCATCCAGGCACAAAAGGCAAACCAGAATACAGCAAAGCTTACTTACAGCAACGACCCGACCGCACCGACATCTACCGGTAGCGTAAGTGATGTTGCTAACGTGTATTCTTATCAGTTTGTATTTACTAAATTTGCCGAAGATACACACGGCGTTTTGACAAACGTTCGTTTGGCAGGTGCAGAATTCAAGCTTTTCAGAGTGGTTGAGGGTCAGGAGGACCAGCTTATCACATTTACAACAATAGAAAAAAATCATGAATCTACCGAGGAGGGTGGCCAAGCAACTACATATACACAATACGTAGTCGCAGAAGGAAACACCGGCTCTATCGACACCCTCAC
>JBGVDX010000038.1:0-8009 GCA_045119575.1 Acutalibacteraceae bacterium | reverse complement strand
ACCTTTTTAGGTTGCTTTTCTTTTATTAATTCAGTAGCAATCTTTTTTACTGTTTTTAGTTCATCTACGTTTAAGCTCTTAAGTACATTGTAAAGCTCCATTTAATACCCCCCTCCAAACATATACTCTAGAATAAATTACACCCCTCTTCTGAAAATGCTATCTGCTTTTCTTTATACTCATTACTACTAATATTAATATAATCACATAAACGCAATTTTCTCCGAACAGTTTTTTTCTGTTCGGAGATTTTTATACAAACTGCTGATTTTTTGCGAGTTTATGTTCGTCTTTGGGAAGAAAAAGGTGCGTTTTCGGCTCTGAAAACGCAAAAAACACCTTAATATTTCGTCACTTTGCACAATTTTGATTTACGAGTTAGGCGTTTGTTATGAAAAATAGAAAAAATGAGTAAAATCAAGGATTTTTCGAATTTTTTTCTTGCAATCGCATATTTGCTATGGTATTATTATCAGGCACGCGTGTGAAAAAGCGTGTAGATATGCGTTGATGCGGGAGGTGGCCGACCGTTTGAGTCGGGAAATTTCCGCGGAGTATGTCCGATTTTAAACCGGGCGACTAAAACTTACTGTTCTTTTTTCGCTATCCCCGGATTTGTCGGTCAAAAGCTATGGTATTCCAGAGGTACTTGACCGCCTATGGACAAGTCCGGTTTTAAAACGGATGAGGTTGAAACACCCGGAACGGTGTAAGTTTGAATCATGCCCACCTATTAAATAAGGAGGCGAAGTTCCAAATGGCAAAGGAAAAAATCAGAATCAGACTGAAGAGCTACGATCACAAGCTTATCGACCAGTCGGCGGAAAAGATTGTTGAAACCGCAAAGCGCACAGGCGCTCGCGTTTCGGGACCGGTTCCGCTCCCCACTGAGAGAGAAATCGTAACCATTCTCCGCGCTGTCCACAAATATAAGGATAGCCGTGAGCAGTTTGAAACCCGTACCCACAAAAGGCTTATCGACATTCTCAGACCTTCCAACAAAACCGTTGAAGCTCTGATGAGTCTTGAGCTCCCTGCCGGCGTTGAAATCGAGATTAAGCTTTAATCGATTTATCGCAGGTATGGTCATGTTGGCGAAACGCCAACCAATAACCAATTAAGGAGGAAATAAACAGATGAAAAAAGGAATCATCGGCAAAAAGCTTGGCATGACCCAGGTTTTTGACCAGAACGGTAACGTTATCCCCGTAACCGTAATTGAAGCAGGTCCCTGTCTCGTAACTTACAAGAAGACTGCTGAAAACGACGGCTATGAAGCTGTACAGCTCGGCTACGGCGAAATCAAAGCTAATAAGGTAACAAAACCGCTCAAAGGACATTTCGACAAGAATGATGTTGCTCCGAAGAGAGTACTCAAGGAGTTCAGACTTGATGATACATCAGCTCTCAACATCGGCGATCTTGTAAAAGCAGACGTATTCGCAGAAGGCGAAGCGGTTGACGTTGTCGGTCGCAGCAAAGGTAAGGGCTACGCAGGTGTAATCAAGCGTCACGGCTTCCACAGACTTAAGATGTCTCACGGTACCGGCCCTGTAGCACGTCACGGCGGCTCTTTGGGTGCATGCTCAACCCCGTCAAGAGTTTACAAGAACAAAAAGATGGCAGGCCATATGGGCGCTGTCCGCGTCACAGTCCAGAACCTGGCTGTTGTCAAGGTTGACGCAGAAAAGAATATCCTCGCAGTCAAGGGCGCTATCCCCGGACCTAAGGGCGGATACGTATTCGTCTCTGACAGCGTCAAGTCGAAGTAAGAAAGGAGAGTTGACTAATGCCTAATCTTAATATTGTAGATATGACCGGCAAAAAGGTCGGCGATATCGAGCTTGCCGACGGCATTTTCGGCATCGAACCGAATACTGCTGTTATGCACATGGCTGTTGTTAGCTATCTTGCTAACCAGCGTCAGGGTACACAGTCCACTCTGACTCGCTCCGAGGTATCCGGCGGCGGAAGAAAGCCGTGGAGACAGAAGGGAACCGGTCACGCAAGACAGGGTTCTATCCGTGCTCCTCAGTGGTACCACGGTGGTATTGCACTTGGCCCCAAGCCTCGTGAATACGGCTTCAGCCTTAACAAGAAAGAACGCAGACTTGCAATCAAATCTGCACTGTCCAGCAAGGTTATCGACAACGCAGTTATCGTACTTGACTCCATGGCAGTAGATTCTTTCAAAACAAAGGTTGTTGTTAATTGCCTTAACGCCATCGGCGCCGGCAAGAAGACCCTTATCGTTCTTCCCGAAATGAACAAGTTCGCTATCAAGAGCGCAGCTAACATTCCGGGCACCAAGACCGCTCAGGTCAACACAATCAACACCTACGACATTCTCAACGCTGACACAGTAGTTATCGTTAAGGACGCCGTTGCTAAAATTGAGGAGGTGTATGCATAATGAAACTTGCATCTGAAGTTATTATTGCTCCGGTAATCACCGAAAAGAGCATGTCAGGCAGTGACATGAAAAAATACACCTTTAAGGTTGCCAAGGACGCTACCAAGATTGACATCGCTAACGCAGTAGCAGAGCTTTTCAAGGTAAAGGTAGCAAAGGTAAACACAATCAACGTTCGCGGTCATTTCCGTCGTTACGGCCGTTTTGAGGGCAAAACTGCTTCTTGGAAAAAGGCTGTCGTAACCTTGACTGCCGATTCAAAGCCGATCGAGTTCTTCGAAGGCATGATGTAATTTCCGTAAAAACGGATTAAATCAATAATCGCAATGTATGGGGAAAGGCAATCCCCGCTAAGCTATTATTTAAGGAGTGAAAACCGAAATGCCTATTAAACATTATAAACCGACTACTCCCGGCAGACGTGGAATGACGGTTATGGATTATTCCGGTCTTTCAAAAGTTGCTCCCGAAAAAAGCCTTCTTGCTCCGCTCGACAAAAAGGCAGGACGCAATAGCTACGGTCGAATCACAGTAAGACACCGTGGCGGCGGCAACCGCAGAAAGTACCGTATAATTGACTTTAAGCGCAACAAGTTTGATATCCCTGCAACAGTCATGACTCTTGAGTATGACCCGAACCGCAGCGCATTCATCGCACTTGTTGAATATGAGGACGGCGAGAAGAGATACATTATCGCTCCCGTAGGCCTCAAGGTTGGAGATAAGGTAATCAGCAGCACCGAGGCTGACATTAAGCCCGGTAACGCGCTTCCCCTTACACACATTCCGACCGGTACCTTTGTCCACAACGTTGAGCTTTACCCCGGAAAGGGCGCACAGCTTGCCCGTTCGGCAGGTAACCAGGCTCAGCTCATGGCTAAAGAAGGAAAGATGGCTCTTCTCAGACTTCCGTCCGGAGAGCTCCGCTACGTTCCGGTAGGCTGTATGGCATCTATCGGCCAGGTATCGAACCCTGAGCACGAGAATGTTAACTACGGTAAAGCCGGCCGTAAGCGTCACATGGGCTGGAGACCTACCGTACGCGGTTCTGTAATGAACCCGTGTGACCACCCGCACGGCGGTGGTGAAGGTAAGTCACCGATTGGACGTCCGGGACCTGTTACTCCGTGGGGTAAACCTACCCTCGGCTACAAGACCCGCAAAAAGCACAAGGCTTCCGATAAGTTTATTGCGAAGCGCCGTACTAAATAGTAGAGAGAGGAGCTAATAACAATGGGAAGAAGCGTTAAAAAAGGACCATACGTACAGCCCGTACTTTTAAAAAGAGTACTTCAGATGAACGAAGCTGGCGAAAAGCGCGTTCTCAAAACATGGAGCCGCTCGTCTACTATATTCCCTGACTTTGTAGGTCACACATTTGCAGTACACGACGGCCGCAAGCATGTTCCGGTATATGTAACCGAAGACATGGTAGGACACAAGCTCGGTGAATTTGCTCCGACAAGAACCTTTAAGGGTCATGCCGGTTCAAAGACATCAGGCAAGTAATTAACACCAGCCGAAAGGAGAGATAACTATGGAATCAAGAGCTACGGTAAAATTTATCCGCATCTCACCCCGCAAGGTTCAGATTGTATTGGACTTAATCCGCAATCAACCTGTAGAAAAGGCCATGGCTATTCTCAAGCACACACCCAAGGCTGCGTGTGAACCGCTTGAGAAGCTGCTTAAATCAGCTATGGCAAATGCAGAAAACAATTTCGACATGGACGTTGCAAAACTTTATGTCGCTGAATGTATGGCTTGCCCGGGCCCGATTCTTAAGAGAATCCGTCCCCGCGCACACGGTCGTGCATACCACATTTACAAGAGAACTTCACATGTGACCCTGGTACTTAGGGAAGCAGAGTAATTGAGGAGGATTTAACATGGGACAGAAAGTTCATCCGCACGGCCTTCGTGTCGGCGTGATTAAAAACTGGGATTCTCGTTGGTTCGTGAAGGACGGCCAGTTCGGCGACACTCTTGTTGAGGATTACAACATCCGCAAGACCCTTAAGAAACAGCTTTTCGCAGCAGGCATTTCAAAGATTGAAATTGAGCGCGACGCTGCCAATAAGGTAAGACTTCACATCCACTGTGCAAAACCCGGTATGATTATCGGCCGTAACGGCGCAGAGATTGACAAGCTTAAAGCTCAGTGCGAGAAAATGCTTGGCAAAACAGTAAATATCAACATTGTTGAGGTTAAGAACCCCGATATCAATGCTCAGCTCGTCGCTGAAAATATTGCTGCTCAGCTTGAGAAGCGTATTTCCTTCCGTCGTGCAATGAAGCAGTGCATGGGACGTGCAATGCGTCTCGGCGCAATGGGTATCAAGACTCAAGTATCAGGACGTCTCGGCGGCGCAGAAATTGCCCGTAGCGAGACCTATCATGAGGGAACAATCCCGCTTCAGACAATTCGTGCCGACATCGACTACGGCTTTGCTGAAGCACACACAACCTACGGCCGTCTCGGCGTAAAGGTTTGGATTTATTCCGGCGAAGTTCTCCATGACAACCGTAAACCCCGCAAAGAAGGAGGTCGCCGCTAATGTTAATGCCTAAAAGAGTTAAGTACCGCAGAGTACAGAGAGGTCGTTTGACCGGTAAGGCAACACGTGGTAACTTCGTTTCTAACGGTGATTTCGGTCTTCAGGCTACAGAGCCGGCATGGATTACCGCAAACCAGATAGAAGCTGCCCGTATCGCTATGACACGTTACATCAAACGTGGCGGTCAGGTTTGGATCAAAATTTTCCCGGATAAGCCCATCACTGAGAAGCCGGCTGAAACCCGAATGGGTTCCGGTAAAGGTTCTCCCGAGTATTGGGTAGCAGTAGTTAAGCCCGGACGCGTAATGTTCGAGATTGCCGGCGTTCCGAAGGAAACCGCACAGGAAGCAATGCGTCTTGCTGCTAACAAGCTGCCTATCAAATGCAAATTCATTACAAAAGAGGATGGTGAGCAGTAATGAAAGCTAAAGAGTTCAGAGAACTTACTGAGGTAGAGCTTCAGGATAAGTTGAAAAACCTCAAGGAAGAGCTGTTCCACCTGCGTTTTCAAAATGCTGTAAACCAGCTCGAAAATCCGATGAGAATTAAGGCTGTCAAAAAGGATATTGCACGTGTACTTACCGTATTACGTGAATTCGAAGACAGCAAAAAGTCTTGAGAAAGGGAGGCTAAACCATAATGAGCGAAAGAAATCTTAGAAAAACTCGCGTAGGCCGCGTAGTAAGCGACAAAATGGATAAAACAGTCGTTGTTGCTATCGAGGATAATGTTAAGCACCCCCTTTACAACAAGATTGTTAAAAAGACGGTTAAGTTCAAGGCTCATGACGAAGAAAACACATGTAGCATTGGCGACCGCGTTATGATTATGGAGACCAGACCGCTGTCCAAGGATAAGAGATGGCGTGTTGTCGAAATCATTACCAAAGCGAAGTAAGTTTTACGAATTAAAATACTACTACGCAATTTTTAAGGAGGAATATCTGTGGTACAACAGCAGAGTTACCTTAAGGTTGCCGACAACACAGGTGCAAAGGAGCTTATGTGCATTCGTGTACTCGGTGGATCTGGTAGAAGGTATGCCAATATTGGCGACGTCGTTGTAGCTTCCGTTAAGAAGGCTGCACCCGGCGGCACTGTTAAAAAAGGCGATGTTGTAAAGGCCGTTGTCGTAAGATCGGCTAAAGGCGTTCGCCGTGCAGACGGCACTTACATCAGATTTGATGAAAATGCTGCCGTTATCATTAGAGACGATAAAAACCCGAGAGGTACCCGTATTTTTGGACCGGTAGCTCGTGAGCTTCGTGAAAAGGATTATGTAAAAATTCTTTCACTCGCTCCCGAAGTACTCTAAGAGAGGAGAATTTTGATGAGCAAGATTAATATAAAAGTCGGCGATACTGTCAAAATTCTTACCGGCGGCGACAAGGACCGCAACCAAACCGGAAAAGTCCTTGAAGTAAGCCACTCTGAGGGTAAGGTTATTGTTGAAAAACACAATATCGTCACAAAACACGTTAAACCGCGCAAGGCCGGTGATCCTTCGGGCATCATCAAGGCAGAAAGCGCAATTTACGCCTGCAAGGTACAGCTTGTTTGCCCTAAATGCAAACAGCAGACCCGTGTAGGACACAAAACAGTTGATGGCAAAAAAGTTCGCGTATGTGCGAAATGCAAAGCCGAATTTTAAGTTAGGAGGAACATGACATGGCAAGACTTAAGGAAAAATATACAGCCGAAGTTGCGCCCGCACTGATGAAGAAATTCAACTACAAGAGCGTCATGCAGATTCCGAAGCTTGATAAGGTAGTCATCAATGTAGGTTGCGGTGCTGAGGCACGCGAAAATTCAAAAGTTCTTGACGCTGTATGCGGCGATTTAGCACAAATCACCGGTCAGAAGGCAATCATCTGTAACGCTAAGAAGTCAGTTGCTAACTTCAAAGTTCGTGAAGGAATGCCTATCGGCGCCAAGGTTACTCTCCGCGGAGAGAAGATGTGGGAGTTTGTAGACCGTCTGTTTTCAGCAGCTCTCCCGCGCGTAAGAGACTTCAAGGGTATCAACCCGAACTCTTTCGACGGTCGCGGAAACTATTCGATGGGCGTTAAGGAACAACTTATCTTCCCGGAAATCGACTATGATAAGATTGACAAGGTTCGTGGTATGGACATCAGCTTCATCACCACAGCAACCAAAGACGAAGAGGCCTTTGAGCTTTTGAGCTTACTTGGCGCTCCGTTTGCAAAGTAAGGAGGAGGGACTGTAATGGCAAAGACTGCTATGAAAATTAAGCAGGCAAGACCTGCTAAGTTCTCAACAAGAGAATACAACAGATGTAAGATTTGCGGCAGACCTCATGCTTACCTTCGCAAGTATGGAATTTGTCGTATCTGCTTCCGTGAACTCGCATACAAGGGCGAGATTCCGGGCGTAAGAAAATCAAGCTGGTAAGGAGGTTAATGACATGCAGATTACTGATACAATCGCTGATATGCTTACAAGAATTCGTAACGCAAACTCAGCAAAACACGAGTCAGTTGACATTCCCGCTTCGAACATGAAGAAGGCTATTGCTCAGATTCTTGTTGATGAAGGCTATGTTAAGGGCTTCACTGTAACAGAGGACGGCAAGCAGGGCATGATTCACATGACTCTCAAGTACGGTCCTAACAAGTCTCAGGTCATTACCGGCCTGCGCAGAGTATCTAAACCCGGATTAAGAATATACACAAACGTAGAGGATATGCCCAAGGTCATGCGTGGCCTCGGAATCGCAATTCTCTCCACCTCCAAAGGTGTAATGACAGACAAGCAGGCTCGCGCTAACAACGTTGGCGGCGAAGTGCTCGCTTTCGTCTGGTAAGGAGGTGCCGAAATGTCACGTATAGGAAAAAATCCGATTACCATTCCTGCCGGAGTAGAGGTTAAGGTTGACGGTAACACAATCACCGTTAAGGGTGCAAAAGGCACATTAACTCAAAAAATCCGCAGTGAAATCACAGTAAAAGTAGAAGGCAGCGAAATCATTGTTACACGTTGCAACGATGAAAAGACTGCCCGTTCACTTCACGGTCTTAC
>JBGVDX010000037.1:0-3891 GCA_045119575.1 Acutalibacteraceae bacterium | reverse complement strand
AATATTTTTTGGTCGCTTTCCATAGCGTTATGGACAGCGGCGATAGATTTTTTACGTCCTACATCAAAATGAAGCAACATGCCCGGGAACACAACCATTCCGCGTAAAACGAGCATGGGCATAGAATTTAAATTAACCATTAAAACAAATCTCTCCAATCGTATTAGCTATTATACTACAACAAAATCTTATTTTCAACAACATAAATCAGTATAAATTTACCCTTTGAACAAACAATATCCAAAGAGGTGGTAAATTTATGAACACAAGAATAAAAGAAATAAAGGCGCGTCAAATTTTTGACTCTCGCTCAAACCCTACCGTTGAAGCAGAGGTTATTCTCGAAAACGGTTTTTCAGGAAAAGGCGCTGTTCCTTCAGGAGCGTCAACAGGAGTACATGAAGCGGTAGAGCTTCGTGACGGAGGTAAGGAATATTGCGGTAAAGGCGTTTTAAACGCCGTTACAAATGTTAATACGGTGATAAATGAATTGTTATGCGGAAAGGACGCCGCAGACATTCACGAAATTGACCAAATTATGATTAAGGCAGACGGCACAAGCAATAAATCAAAGCTCGGCGCTAACGCAATATTAGCCGTATCAATAGCTTGCGTTAAAGCGGCCGCGGCAGCATACAGATTACCGCTTTATCAGTTTATCGGCGGAACAAATGCGGTGCTTCTTCCCGTTCCGATGATGAACATTTTAAACGGCGGCGCTCACGCAGACAACAACATTGACATCCAAGAATTTATGATAATGCCGTTCGGAGCCAAATCCTTTGCTCACGCCATGCAAATGGGCACCGAGATTTACGCTTCTCTTAAAAATATACTAAAGCAAAAAAATTTAAGCACCGCAGTTGGCGACGAGGGCGGCTTTGCTCCGAATTTGGATACAGACGAGCAAGCTCTTGAACTGCTTGTTGACGCTATTTCCGCCGCAGGATATCAGCCGGGCATTGATATTAAAATCGCTCTTGACGCCGCCGCAAGTGAATGGTGCAAAAACGGCAGCTATATTCAGCCGAAAAGCGGCAGAACGATGACCACCGACGGACTGGTAAACTATTTTGAAAAATTATGTAACAACTTCCCTATTTTTTCTATTGAAGACCCTCTTGCAGAAGATGATTTTGCAGGATTTACGAAAATTACGGAAAAAACCGGCGATAAAATTCAAATTGTCGGGGACGACCTTTTTGTTACAAACCAAGAACGTCTTAGATTGGGTATTCAGTCGAAAAGCGGTAATGCAATCTTGATTAAACCGAACCAAATCGGCTCAATTAGCGAAACCATGGAAGCAATACGCCTTGCAAAGCAAAACAATTTCCGCACTATCATGTCTCATCGCAGCGGCGAAACCGAGGACAGCACAATTGCCGACCTCGCCGTTGCACTTAACTGCGGTCAAATAAAAACAGGTGCTCCCGCCCGTAGCGACAGAGTCGCAAAATACAACCAATTATTGCGTATTGAAGAAAGGCTCGGAGCTCGTGCAATATTCGGTACAAAAAAATAATAAACCTGATAATATTGAAACCTATTAACCGTTAAAAAAACAACCCGAAACCTAAAAATTTCGGGTTGTTTTTATTTAAGATTTTTAATTAGCCTTTTTCCTTTTAACAACGAGGATTCCGGTAACCACCGCCGCAATTACAACTAAAACCGCGGCTATAATAATGTAAATTATAAAACCGTTTTCGGGCGAATTATCGTTAACAGATGAGGTCTCAACGGAAGATGTTGAAGCAACATTCGTTGAAGAAGGAGCAACCGATGAAATTTCGGAAGAAACGGCCTCAGAGCTTACCTCGCTTGAAGCTTCCTCAATAACTCTGTCGGAAAGCTTATGCTTAAACAGATTATCGAACAAACCGGTTGTTGCAAACGCATCGTCCCATATATTGTGACCTCTTCCGGCGTATTCGGTGTATGTAATTTTATTGCCGCCTGCGGTCTTAATTGCCTCAACCATAGCACGTGTACCGGCAACAGGCACGTCCCAGTCACTTTCTCCGTGGAAAGTATAAATGGGAATATCCTTTACTACTTCAGCTTTTGATGAATCAGCACCGCCGCAAACGGGAATTGCCGCCGCAAAGGTATTCGGGTGGCGGGTTATTAAATCCCATGTACCGAAACCGCCCATTGAAATACCGCTTACATAAATTCTGTCCTTATCAACCGAATATTCCTTTTTTAATTTTTCGAGCAACATCATTACCATTTGGAGTTCATTTGACTCGGCAACAGTATCGGTAGAGTAAGAAACATTTGACCACGGTGTATCTACCCATTGATTACCCTCCGTACACTGCGGCGCAACAATTATTGCGTTAGGAGCGCTGTTAGCAATATTTTGGACGCAGTTATTAAGCTGCTTGGTGTTATCGCTGCCCCTCTCCCCTGCGCCGTGAAGGAAAAGAATTAACGGGTATGTATTATTTGAATTATAATCTTCAGGCAAAACCAGACGATACAGTAATATATCCTCGCCGTTTACAAAAAATTCGGCTTTAGAGTCGCTATATACATTCACACTCGCCGAAGCAGAAAGCGGAACGCACAAAAGAACTAACGCCAATATTATGCAAATTATCTTTTTCATAACATTACCACCTTTAAATATTCTTTGATTATATCACAACAGCAAAAATAAAACAAGAACAAAGAATAATTATTGAATTATTATTTCAATTGTTGTAAAATATATCCGCCCAGAAAAGGAAACAGGTGTAAATCCTGTACGAGCCCGTCGCCGTAACGCATAAATATGCCGTTTTTCTGCCCGATGCCGCATATCGGGGACAAGCCATTGAGAATAATTCTTGAGAAGGCGAAAAGCAGAGTGCGAAGTCGAAATATTTTTCGGGTAAAAAGGTCTCATAAATACTGCGAGCGCCGGTTAAGAGATTAAAAACTATATTTAAGGAGAATACAAATCATGAAAATGACAAGCTTTGGTAAAAAGTTATCGTTTATCGTTTGTATCGTGCTTATTGCGGCTATGGCACTTGTTACAACCGGTTGTAACGATAACAAAAATGATATAGAAGAAATATCTTCTGTAATCGCAACATCATTATCCGAGGATAATGTTATCGGAAAAGGCGAAACAAGCTTTAACCTAACCGTAACCGACGCCGACGGAAACGAAACCGAGTTCACCGTAAACACCGACAAAAAAACCGTCGGCGATGCGCTTATTGAACTTGATTTTATCTCAGGTGACGAGGGTCAATACGGTCTTTATGTAAAAACGGTTAACGGAATAACCGTCGATTATGACAAAGACGGAAAGTATTGGGCGTTTTATGTTGACGGAGAATACGCTATGGCCGGTGTCGATACAACCGAAATCGACGAAAACGTAACATACGCGTTTAAGGTTGAGTAAATGAAGCCGACCATCAAAGAAACGGTTATTTTCGGTATGTTAGGAGCGTTAATGTTCGCTTCAAAAAAATTAATGGAGTTTATGCCTAATATTCACCTAATCGGTGTTTTTATAATAGCGATTACAGTTGTTTACCGAAAAAAAGCGCTGTATCCAATATACACATATGTGTTTTTGGACGGGTTATTTTCCGGATTTTCAATGTGGTGGATACCATATTTATACATATGGACTGTGCTTTGGGGCGTAACTATGCTATTACCGAAAAATATGCAAAACAAGGCAAAACTGTTTGTTTATATGGGTATTTGTGCATTACACGGTTTTTCGTTCGGCGTATTATTTGCACCCGCGCAAGCAATTTTGTTCGGACTTAATTTCAAGGCAACAATTACATGGATAATTGCGGGACTGCCGTTTGATTTAATCCACGGCGTAAGCAACTTATTCTGCGGATTGCTTGTTTGTCCGATAATCTCCGTTTT
>JBGVDX010000036.1:0-15691 GCA_045119575.1 Acutalibacteraceae bacterium | reverse complement strand
GCGCCGAGCGATTTAAGATATCTTGCAAGAACTTTGCCGATTTTTCCGTATCCGCTTATAAGGCATTTTGCGCCGCAAAGTGAGTAATCGGTGCTGTTAACGGCGATAGCGATGGCGCCCTCCGCCGTCGGAATTGCGTTAAGCTCGGCGAAACGGTCAAGCGCGTTGTAATCGTAAATAACGGCGCCCTCCGCCTGTATCTTCGCCTTAAAATCGCTCGGCACCAAGCCGCCGAAAAAGATATCGCCCTCTTCAGCGGAAAGAATAATATCGTTAAGCTTTATTTTGCGTGTTTCTCTGGGCGCATTAAGGGTTTCGCCGTCGCGTGTAAGCGGCAACGGCAAAATTATAAAATGAGCGTTGACGTCGGACATATGACCGTTTTCGATTAATAAATCTTCTAAAATTTCAAAGCGTTTATCTCCGCCCATAATCTTAAATTGCACCGTTTTTGCCACCTCAAAAAAATAAAAGTCTCATAAAAATGTTCTTACCAACATTCTATGAGACTGATATAATTTTAGTGCTTTGCTATTAAACTTTTTAATGTGCTTTTTTTGTTGAGTTCGGGATTTTCTATTGCTTTTTGAAGCAAATATTCGAGGGTTTCGCCTACTTTTTTCCCCGAAACACCCGTTTCGGTTATTTCGTCGCCGCTTATTTCAAGGTCGGCTATGCGATACGGCTCGTTTTTCGAAAGAATATCGGATATCTCCGCTTTGGCTGTGCTTATTTTTACGCCGAAAAGCGCCTTTTCCGCCTCCAAAAGGTCGTATAACCCCTTTTCGCCTATGTGCGACATATGCTTTTTAAGCGAAACTCGGTCAAGCGGTAATTCGGGGTTAAGCATATCGGCAATTTTGGTAACGGCTTTTTTTGTTTCGTTGTCCGATTTAAGCGCCGATAAAACCGTAAAGGCGTCCCCGCCGCAAAGCTTTATCATTACGGCCAGCCGCGCCGTAAGACCGTCGGCCTTTTTTATCGGTGACAAACTGTCACAACGGAGCAGTCCCACATGACCAAGTCCGCCGTTGTTTATAATATGCTCAATAAATTCGGGGCGGTTACCCGAAAGGGTCTTTTTAAGCTCGCTGAAAATCCTTTCGGCGCTTACGTTTTTCAGCGTAGGGGAAAGCTTTTTAACCGCCGCAAGCGTGTTTTCCTCAATTTCAAAGCCGAGCGTTGACGCAAATCTTACGGCTCGCATAATGCGAAGCGCATCCTCGTCAAAGCGCTTTTCGGGGTCGCCGACGGTACGCAAAATTTTTGCCTTAATGTCGGCTTCTCCGCCGAAAGGGTCGATAATCCCTCTTTTCGGGGAATAGCCGATGGCGTTTACGGTAAAATCGCGTCTGCTTAAATCCGCTTTAAAATCGGCGGTAAACTCAACCTTGTCGGGACGTCGGTGGTCGGCGTATTCGCCGTCAATGCGGTAACGCGTAACCTCAATCGGGCTGTTATCAATCATAACCGTTACGGTGCCGTGCTTAATTCCCGTTTCTATAACCTTGTCGAACAGGCGGCAAATTTCCTCGCACGGCGCGCTTGACGCAACGTCGTAATCCTTTGGCGTTTCGCCCATCAAGGTGTCCCGTACACAACCGCCGACAAGCCAAGCTTCGTACCCGTTTTGTTCAATTTTGTGAATAACCTCGCCGACAAAAGCGGGTACAATAAAATTTTCCATAAAAAATGTCCCTTTCCGGTTGTTAAAATGCAAACAAAGTGGTATTATTAAAGGTAATGAAGATTGAAAAGTTGCTTTATTCTTGTTTAGGAGCGGTTATAGTGAAGCAGTTAAATGAATACGATAAGCTGATTGACAGCGCTAAAAAAATACACATGATCGGTATCGGCGGCGCGGGAATGTGCCCGCTTGCCGAAATTTTACTTAAAAAGGGATATGAGCTTACCGGCTCCGATAATAACCAAACCGATACGTTATCCCGAATTCAGTCGCTCGGAATACCCGTCACCCTGGGCCATTTTCCCGAAAACGTCCACGGTGCCGATTTGGTAATTCATTCGGCGGCGATTATGAAGGATAACCCCGAACTTTTGGAAGCGGCTCGTCTCGGTATCCCGACCTTAGAACGTTCCTATTTGCTCGGTGCGGTTACTCGCAAATTCGATAATGTAATCGGCGTTTGCGGTACTCACGGAAAAACCACCGTTACCTCTATGATAACACAAATTTTACAAGATGCAAACCTTTCTCCGTCGGCGGTTATCGGCGGGAAACTGCCTCTTATCGGCGCAAACGGTATTTGCGGCGATTCCGAAACGCTTGTTTGCGAGTCTTGTGAATATGTCGACACCTTTTTAAAGGAATCTCCCGATATTGCCGTTTTACTTAATATCGACGAGGATCACATGGAATATTTCAAGACGGTTGACCGCCTTATTTCCTCTTTCCGCACCTTTATCGACTCGGCTACAAAATGCGCCGTTGTAAACGGAGACGACCAACGTGCCATGATAGCCGCAAAGGATGCCAAGGTAAAGATTATTACCGCGGGCGAAAACGAAAATAACGATTACCGAGCCGTAAATATTTCTATGACAAAGGGCGGATTTTATGAATTCGACCTTTTAAAGGGAGACGAGGCTTTAACTCATATTGTCCTCGGCTGTCCCGGCCGTCATAATGTTACCAACGCCGTTTTGGCGTCGGTTGCGGCGCTGCTTTCGGGCGCAACGCCGGAGGATGTCCGCTACGGGCTTTCCCGTTTCGGCGGTGCAGGTCGCAGGTTCGAAATTTTGGGCCGACCGAAGGGCATTACAATCGCCGACGATTACGCTCATCACCCGAAAGAGCTTGAGGTTACGTTAAATACGGCTAAATCCATGGGCTTTAACCGAGTTTTCGCTGTGTTCCAACCCTTTACGTTCAGCCGAACGGTTATGCTTATGGACGATTTTGCCCGCGTGCTTAATATCGCCGATAAGGTCGTTTTGGCGCAAATTATGGGCTCCCGCGAGATTAACACCTACGGCGTTCACGTGTCCGAGCTTTCCGAAAAAATCGACGGTTCGGTTTATTTCGATACCTTTGACGAAATCGCCGACCATGTCGTAAAGGAAGCTAAAGAAGGCGACCTTGTAATAACCTTAGGCTGCGGCGATATTTACAAAGCGGCAAAAATAATGCTTAAAAAACTCGGCGAGTAATTATAAACTATAATAAAACCCGCGGCGGAAACAGATGTCCGTCGCGGGTTTTTGTTGTGTTTGTCAGTCCTTTGAATCGTAGTATGCGTTATCTTCGTAATAATTGCCCGGTATATAAAAATCGGGGAGTTGATTACTATCAAGCGGAATATAAATTTTTTCGTCCAAAATGTATTCGTAATCCGTACCCCATTCGGTTTCGACCGGCTTTGCGATGCTACATTCTACCGAAATCATGGGTTGGCCTGCCGTAGCGACCTTATCCTTGCTGTTGCGTATAAACTCGGCAAGCTTAGTAAAGTCAACGTTGTGGGCATAAACGGGGTCGGTGAAGCTTGAGCCGTCGGCGTTTACAAGGTTATAGAAACAAACGTCGAAATAATTGCCGTTGTAGTTGCCGTCAATGCCTTCGGTGTACTCTGCGGCGTAGTCGGCGATAGTGTCAATTAAAGGAAGCGTGCGTTTATAATTGGCCTCCATTATATAATTGAATGCGCTCGGCAGCTCTTCGGTTATGGGAATTTCCATGGTATAGTTTTTAATTCCGTGGGGTACGGTTACCGATAGGCCGGCGACCGTTCCCTTTTTGAAATCCATAGTACTAAAATGACGGAAGCTGTCGCGGAAATCCATTTTTGAAACGTCGTCCCGTACTAAATTATAAAGCTTAACCGGGTCGATATTATCTTTATAGGTATAAGACCATACGTTTATAGCGCTTGCATTTACTTCGGGGAGGTTTGAATAAAGCTCGCGGTATTCCTTGTTGCTTTCAAGCTCGGCGATAAGCGCTTGATATTGCTTTTCGGTAAATTTTATGTTGCGGTAACGCTTGCCTGACCATGTGTTTATGGCAACGGTGTAGCTTCCGTAGGAGTTAAGATATTCATCGTTATAGCGGTTGGCGATAGTGTTTTTAAGCGCCTCGCTAACTATTTCCTTTGCTTCCACCGAGGTTAAGTTAATATCGCTTGATACAGAGGCAAAATATTCGGGCAAATCCTCGTAATAATCGCCCGCCTGAATAATTTGAACCGATTTAATGTCGTCTGCGTCGGGCTTAAAGAGAATACCGACATAATATACTCCGAACATTGTTCCTAAAAGCGCAAGGTTGATAATCGCAATAGTTATAAGCGAAAGGGCGGCGTTAATAAGGTTGCGAAATTTTTTTGTTGCGATAAGCTCGTATACTCCAACCGCAACAACCATAAGAACGTAAAGAATAACAATAGCTATATCGGCATCCGTATCAAGACCGTAGCCATACAACATATTTATTATCTCGTTAAAGAGCATGGTTAACGGAATAAGCGAAGCGGTTGTGCCGACAAGCACACGGAACAAGCCTTGAACCTTTTTGCCAACGGCGCTGTTGCCTGCGAATTCGCTTTTGCGTATTTTGAAAAGTGCGGTCGCGATTACAAGATAAATTACTGCCATGACAAGAGTGTAAATTGCGTGGGGAATACTTCCCATTACGTGTTCAACGTCGTCGATGTTAAAAACGGATTCAATAAGCGCAAACGGAATGTTATACGATTGACCGAAAATGCCGTAATGTGTCATAATCGGGGAATTCGAAATAACAGCCACTCTTATGGCGAAAAACAACGCCTGCGGGAAGAAGGTTGCGATAAATGAAACGATAATGTTGTTAAAATATGTTCCCGTAACGCTTATCGCAATCGAAATCGCCGCCATTATGAAAAGGGAAGCGGCGGTAATGGCAAGCAGGTTGTAAAATACCGACGCTATGTTAAGAAAGAAATACTGAGGGAACATGAGAGTTCCGACAACGGCAACAACCGAGGACGAAATAAGCGCAATAAGGAACCACGAAACGGCGGCGGCAAAGGCGCTTAAGAAAACGCACTCTCTTGTTTCGCATAACGAATGGTAAAAATCGCTTGATTTGCGGCTGTTAACCCATTTAAGCGCGCAAAAGATAAGCACGGGGGCAACTAAAACCATTGAAAAAGCCGCAATCGGGTGGATATCAAGGAACGTCAAAACGTTAACGCTTGGTTCGTAATCAACAAGCTCGGAAGCTAAATGCTCCGAGATAACCGAGGTGATTAAAATTATCGCCGCTTCAAGGTTCATGATTACGGTAAAAATTAAACCGGGAAGCAAAAGCTGACGCAAAAATTCGAGATAAAGCGACGGGCTGAAAAATCTTTTTTTCATTTTTTATCCCTCCAATACAGCCGAAAAGTCATAGCCGAGGGCTTCCATTTCATAGGTGAATACCTCTTCAAGGGTGAGAGGCAACACGTCAAGTAATGTCGGCTCCATGTGCTGCAAAGCGGCTACGGTTACGTCACGGTCGCCGCGTACAATTATGTTTGCGACCGAGCCGTGCTTTGTGAATTTAAGCATATCAATGCCGGCGAATTTCGAACGGTCGTACTCGCTCTTAAACGCAATCTGTACCTTAAAAAGGCTGGTTTTAAGGTTTTGGATATCGCTTTCAAATACAAGTCCGCCCTTGTGGAGTAAGCTTAGCTGGTCGCAGGTATCCTCAAGCTCTCTGAGCGAATGGGAGGTTATGATAGCGGTTGCCCTGCGGTCAACTACGTCCTCGCAAATAAGCCGTTTAACAAGGTTTCGCATAACGGGGTCAAGCCCGTCAAAGGTTTCGTCAAAGAATATGTAATCGGGACGGGTGGCAAGGGACAAAATGGTTGCCGCCTGACGCTTCATGCCCTTTGAAAAGGTGTTAAGACTGGCTTTCGGGTTAAGACCGAACCCCGCCGTAAGCTCGTTAAAACGGGCATAGTCAAAGCTTGGGTAAACCGATTTATAAAGCTTTGCCATGCGGTTCATCGACGCACCCTGTAAAAAGTAAAGCTCATCCGGAACGAACATGATTTTGCTTTTTATCTTGGGGTTTTCGTAAATTTCTTCGCCGTCAACGGTAAGCTCGCCCTGGTCGGCACGGTAAACACCCGAAATTAAACGCAAAAAGGTGGATTTACCGGCGCCGTTTGAGCCGACCATGCCGTAAATACAACCTGAATTAATAGTACACGAGATATTATCAAGTGCGTTAAAATCGCCGAATTTTTTGACAACGTTTTGCGCTTTAATCATTTTCTTTACCTCCTGCCTCGTAAATTTGTTCGATAAGATAGAGTATTTCCTGCTTTTCAATCCCCGCAAGGCGCATTTCTTCTATTTGGTCTTTAAGCCCTTGTAAATGGGAACGCTTTTTCTTTTCAACGGCATAAAACGCGTCCTTTGAAACGAAGCAGCCCTTACCGGGAACCGATTGGATTATTCCTCTGAAATCAAGCTCTGAATATGCTTTTTGAACGGTGTTCGGATTAACCGAAAGCGTTAGCGACAGGTTTCTTACCGACGGCATTTGGTCTCCCGCCTTAAGTAGCCCTTTTAGCACATATGTTTCAACCTGTTCAACAAGCTGTTCGTACACCGGACAACGTGACATAGGGTCAATGCTGAACATAACACCTCTCCTTTCGTTATAACTGTACTACGCTACATAGTACACCTATAATATACAACCTCGTTTCCGTTTTGTCAATAGGGGAAAATAAAAAACCTGTCTTACTTTTTCGGTAAGACAGGTTTTGTGATGTATTAACTTTAAAAATTAATCTTTTCGATTCCGCCCTTGCGAAGTCTCCAAACGCAGGTGAAGCCCGCTTTTTTACATTCGTTAATGGCGTCGTCAAAAGCGAAATCAAGCGAATGGGCGTTGTGGGCGTCGCTGGATAAAATAACCCTGCCGCCGTTGTTGAAAATAACCGAAAGCATTTGCGCCGACGGATAGGGATTCATCTTTCCGTTGCGGTACATGGCGCCGGTGTTAACCTCAAACATCATGCCCGGTTTTTGGCGCAAAATGTTGAAAATTGCGTTTCTTGCAAAGCCTAAGTAGTGGGGGTCGCGGTCGTCAAAAATATGTAACGTGTCGTTGAATTTTGAAATCAAATCGAAGTGACCTACAATGTGAACTCCGTCTCTAAGCGCCGCTTTTTCGCTTACTTCATAGAAGCGCTGCGCCATCAAAAGCGGGTTGCCGTCAAACTCGGTATTTATAAGCTCAATAAGCTCCTCGGGAGTATTGTCAACCGCGTAAATGCGGCCCGTGTTCTCGCCCTGAAGCTGGTGAACCGAGCTTATAACGTAATCGAACGGGGAAAGGTCAATTTCGGAATCGGCGTCAAGCTCGATACCCGATAAAATCTCAATTTTACCCTCGTATTCGGCCTTAAGCTTAGCAATTTCGTCCAAGTAAATGGGCAATCTTGTGTCAACAATGGCGTAATCGTTGTCGTAGGGGAGCGGAGAATGTACCGAAAAGCCAAGCGACACAAAACCCTTTTCTACGGCCTTTTGGACCATTTCGCGGGGCGACGAAATTCCGTCGCAGTAATTGGTGTGGGTGTGGCAATTTGAAAGCACGTTAATCATTTTATACCTCTTGTAGCCTTTTTATTTTCTTTATTTTACAACATTTTCGGGTTTGCCGTCAAGGAAGGCGGAAATATTGCCGCAAACAATACCCATAAGCCTCTCTCTTGTTTCAAGCGGAGCCCAACCGATATGGGGCGAAAAGGTGACGTTCTTCGCATTTCGCAAAACGCAGGTTTCGCTCATCGGCTCAACGGTCAATACGTCAATTCCCGCACCCGATAACCTTCCGCTTTCAAGTGCGTCGAAAAGCGCCGTTTCATCAACAACGCCGCCTCTTGCCGTGTTAACAAAATAGGCGCCGTTTTTAAATTTATCAAAGCTTTCTTTGTTAAACATTTTCGCCGATTGCTCGTTAAGCGGACAATGCACCGAAACGATATCGCTTTTTTTAATAAGCTCGTCGAACGAAACGAATTTGACCGAATTATCCTCTTCGGGGTTGCGTTTGTACACCAAAACGTTCATGTCGAATGCCTTTGCGATACGTGCAACCTGCTTACCGATTTTGCCGTAGCCGACAAGCCCTATCGTTTTGCCCGCAAGCTCGGCGGCGGGGAATGCAAAGGGCGAAAAAGTCTCGCTTTGCAACCAACCCCCGTCTTTTACAAAGCGGTCGTAATCGGCAATCCGTGAATAATGATTTAGTATAAATCCAAAGGTCTGCTGAGCAACCGACGCGGTAGAATAACTGCCCGCGTTGCAAACGGTTATACCCGCTTTTTCGGTATAAACCGTGTCGATGTTGTTATATCCCGTCGCAAAAAGACAAATGAGCTTTAAATTTTTTGCGTTTTTAAGGTTATCCTCGCAAAGCACCGTCTTGTTACAAAGCACGGCGTCGGCGTCCTTTATGCGTTCGGCGATAAGCTCGGGCGGAGTAAGCTGGTATACGGTAACCTCGCCGAACTTATCGAGCGGAGCAAGGGACAAATCCCCCTTTGTCACCGTTTGAGCGTCAAGCACAACTATTTTCATTTCTTTTTCTCCAATCTGTGCCTTGAGCCGTCCTTTTCCACAACCGTTATGCTGTTAAGCTGGCCCTCAAGGCTCGCCTTGAAGCCGTCGATATATGCTCGGCGCAAAACCGCTTGCTCGGCCTTTTCCTCTTCGGTAAGGCCGACCTCACGCTGCTTTTTGGCAAGCTCGTTTATTCTTTTAATTTGTTGTTCAGTAACCATATTATTTACCTATTCGTTTATAATTTTTTTAAGCCCCGTTTTGTTTATGAGCATATAAACCGGAACTCCGAAAATATAGCAGGCTATAACCTGACCTATAAATACGCTTAACGCCTGAATAAGAAAACCGATAAAAAATCCGCGACCCTCAATCGGTAAGTAAATGCTAAGCTCAAGCCCGATTATAACCATGTTAAATATAACGGCGGGGAGGGGGGTGAGCCACGGAATACCGCCGATTTTGATGTTGCGGAGCTTGTATCCCGCAACCGCCGACAAAAGCGTTGCTGTTGTTCCGCAAATCATATCAATCGGATTAAAGCTGAAAATATTTGCGACAAGACATCCGACCGTAAGCCCCGGTATCGAGGCGGGAGTAAAGGCGCAAAGCATAACCAGCGCCTCCGAAAAGCGGCATTGTACCGTGCCGTATGACAGCGGCGATATAACCACAGTCATAATAGCATAAAGCGCGGCGATAACCGCGCTTTTAACGATAAAGGTAGTGCTTATTTTGTTTTTCATGTCTAACAACTCCGTAGTTTTATTTTAAGTCAGGATTTTGCGAACTGACTTATTAACTTAAATTTATTGTTCCTCCGTTTTTGGCTCTTCTTCGGGCAAACGGACTATTGTAACGCGCTCAATACGGCGCTCTTTAACTTCTTCAACCGTGAATTCACATCCCGAAACTACAACAACGGGTCTTTCGTCCTCGTCGGGAATACGTCCGATAATGGACATGATCATACCCGAAACGGTGTCGTATTCACCTTGAGGCAGTTTAATTCCAAGCTCTTCTTCAACCTCTTCGATGTCGGTCATGCCGTCAACGGTATAGGTTGTTTCGTCAAGCTGCTCGAAATCCTCTTCCTCGTCGTCGTATTCGTCCTGCATGTTACCTACAATCGACTCAAGCAAATCTTCTATGGTAACTATACCGACAACACTGCCGTATTCGTCGGAAACGATAGCAAGCTGAATTCTCTTTTCGGTCATTTCGGAGAAAAGCTCTCCGCATTTTTTGGATTCGGGGACAAAATAGGGCTTTCTCATAAGATGAGCAATACCGCGCTTCGGCAAATCCTGACCGACATATTTAAGAAGGTCTTTTACATAAAGGACACCCTTGATATTATCAAGCTCGTCGTCATAAACGGGGATACGGGAATAACCCTCTTCAATAGCCGTTTTAACTATTTTGTCGTAGCTTTCGCTAATATCAATGGCAACCATTTCTGTGCGGTGGGTCATAACGTCGGCGGCAACAATATCGTCAAACTCAAAGATATTGTTAATCATTTCCTTTTGGCTTTCCTCAATTACGCCCTTTTCCTCGCCTACATCAACCAGCATACGGATTTCTTCCTCGGTGACCGCCTGAGGGTCGGCGTCGGGGTTAATTCCGAAAAGGCGTAAAAGCCCGTTGGTCGATACGCTTAATAATGCAACAATCGGTCGAACACAGCCCTTTATAAAAAGCAAAATGTCAACTATGCGGAAGGAAATTGCTTCGGGGTTGTGCATAGCCAGCCGTTTCGGGAAAAGCTCGCCCAGCACAAGCGAAAAATAGGAAATTATAAGGGTAATCAGTACAAGCGAAACCGAAGAAATAACGCTTACGGTTGCGGCGTTTTTTATGCTGAAAACGTCAACCAGCCGTTTGGTCAGCAGCTCGCTGAACGAGGTTGCCGCAACGGCCGAGGTTAAGAAACCGGCAAGGGTAACGCCAACCTGAATTGTCGAAAGGAAACGCGATGAATCCTCCGTTAACTTTAATACTTTTTTAGCCTTTTTGTGACCGTCCTCCGCCATTTTTTCGATTTTTGAATCGTTAAGGGTGACGATGGCCATTTCGCTCATGGCGAAAAAGGCGTTTACAAGAATAAGTCCAAAGAGAATTACGATGTTCAGTACTATATTAGTACTCCCGGGGTCGTCCATTATTAAATTTTCCTCCTAATAACGCAAAATGCGTAAAAATATACACTGTAACTATACAATCAATCTTGCAAAAAGTCAACATATTATTACGATTTGCGGTTTGCCATACACCAATCAAACGGTTAAAACCAATTTTTTGCGACTTTTAAGGACAATAAGGCAAAAAAATTGTCTTTATTTACGGTTTTTTCATCATTTTATCTATTTACATATTGTAATAAAAGTGCTATTATTTATTTTGTATGAGTAAGTGATAGGGAGACAGCTCCCGATTGCTTTTAATCTGCTTAATTAATAAGGAGGATATAAAACATGGCAAGAAAAATGAAAACCATGGACGGTAACAATGCCGCTGCTCACGTTTCCTATGCGTTTACCGAAGTTGCGGGCATTTACCCCATTACTCCGTCCAGTCCGATGGCTGACTATGTTGACCAGTGGTCAGCAGCCGGCCTCAAAAACATTTTCGGAACAACCGTAAAGGTTTCCGAAATGCAGTCCGAAGCCGGTGCAGCCGGTACAGTACACGGCTCACTCAACGCCGGTGCACTCACCACCACCTACACCGCATCTCAGGGACTTCTTCTTATGATTCCGAATATGTACAAAATCGCCGGTGAATTGCTCCCCTGCGTTTTCCACGTATCGGCTCGTTGTGTTGCATCTCATGCGCTCAACATTTTCGGTGACCATTCCGACGTTTACGCCTGCCGTCAGACAGGTTTCGCAATGCTCGCTGAAACAAACACTCAGGAGGTTATGGACCTTGGCGCCGTTGCTCACCTTGCAGCAATTAAGGGCCGCGTTCCGTTCCTCAACTTCTTTGACGGTTTCCGTACCTCCCACGAGCTTCAGAAAATCGAAGTTTGGGATTTCGACGACCTTAAGGAAATGGTTGACATGGATGCCGTAAAGGCTTTCCGTGCTCGTGCACTCAACCCCGAACATCCGACAATGCGCGGTTCTCACGAAAACGGAGATATCTTCTTCCAGCACCGTGAGGCTTGCAACAAATACTATGACGCCGTTCCGGGCATTGTTGAAGAGTACATGGACAAGGTTAACGCCAAACTCGGCACCGACTACAAGCTCTTCAACTACTACGGAGCAGAAGACGCTGAACGCGTTATCGTAGCTATGGGCTCCATCTGCGACGTTGCAGAGGAAGTTATCGACTACATGAACGCAAACGGCGAAAAGGTTGGACTTATTAAAGTTCGTCTTTACCGTCCGTTCTCTGCTAAGAAGCTTGTTGAAGCTATCCCTGCAACAGCTAAGAAAATCGCCGTTCTTGACAGAACAAAGGAACCCGGTTCTCTCGGCGAGCCGCTTTACATGGACGTTGTTGCCGCTTGCGCTTCTATGGGCAAGTCTTACAAGATTATCGGCGGTCGTTACGGCCTCGGCTCCAAGGATACACCTCCTTCAAGCATCTTTGCTGTATATAAGGAGCTTGCTAAGGCTGAGCCTAAGGCGCAGTTCACCCTCGGCATTACCGACGACGTAACCGGCCTTTCTCTTGAAGAAGAGCCCTCTCCGAACACCGCAGCTGCCGGCACAATCGAGTGCAAGTTCTGGGGTCTCGGCGGCGACGGTACCGTTGGTGCAAACAAAGACTCTATCAAGATTATCGGTGACCACACCGACAAATATGTTCAGGCTTACTTCCAGTATGACTCTAAAAAGACCGGCGGTATCACCATCAGCCACCTTCGCTTTGGTGACAAGCCGATTAAGAGCCCTTACTATATTAATAAGGCTGACTTCGTTGCTTGCCACAACCCGTCCTACGTAATCAAGGGCTACAAGATGGTTAACGACGTTAAGCCGGGCGGCGTATTCCTCATCAACTGCCAGTGGGACGCTGCTGAGCTTGATAAACATATGCCCGCTGAAGCTAAGCGCTACATCGCTAAAAACAACGTACAGCTTTACACCGTAAACGCTATCGACCTTGCCGCACAAATCGGCCTTGGCAAGCGTACCAATACCGTACTTCAGTCCGCATTCTTTGCACTTTCCAAGGTACTTCCGCCCGAGGAAGCTATCGCTTACATGAAGGAAAAGGCACAGAAGTTCATGAAGAAGGGTAAAGAAATCGTTGAAATGAACGAGAAGGCTATCGACGCCGGTGCAACCGCATATGTTAAGATTGACGTTCCGGCTGATTGGGCTAACGCTGTTGACGCCGACACCGCCGTTACCGAAAACGGACCCGCTAAGCTCGTTAAGATGGTTGACAGCATCCTTAAACCGGTTAGCCTCATGAACGGCGACAGCCTCCCTGTTTCCGCTTTTGCTGACCACGTTGACGGTACCTTTGAACAGGGCGCTTCCGCTTACGAAAAGCGCGGCGTAGCCGTTATGGTTCCCGAATGGAACAACGAAACCTGTGCACAGTGTAACAAGTGCGCCTTCGTATGTCCGCACGCAACAATCCGTCCCTTCGCTATGACCGAGGAAGAGGTTGCTGCTGCACCCGCTAACACAAAATACGGCACAAAGCCGATTTTCAAAACCTCTTACAAGTACACTCTTGCTGTTTCTCCGCTTGACTGTATGGGTTGCGGAGTATGTATCGGCGTTTGCCCGACCAACTCCCTTAAGATGGTTCCCGCTGAGTCTCAGATTGCTCAGCAGGAGGTATTCGACTACTGCGTAGCTAACGTTGCCGAGAAGAACGACATCAGCCCGGCTATGAACGTTATCACCAGCCAGTATAAACAGCCGCTTCTTGAGTTCTCGGGCTCTTGCGCAGGTTGTGCCGAAACCTCTTACGCTCGTCTTATCACTCAGCTTTTCGGCGACAGAATGTACATCTCCAACGCTACCGGCTGTTCGTCCATTTGGGGCGGCCCCGCTGCAACTTCACCGTACACCGTTAATAAGGACGGTCACGGTCCTGCTTGGGCTAACTCCCTCTTCGAGGACAACGCTGAGCACGGCTTCGGTATGTACCTTGGCCAAAAGGCTATCCGCAACCGTCTTGTTGACGACGCTCAGGCTCTTGTTGACTCCGACAAGGCTTCCGCTGAACTCAAGGCTGCTGCCCAGAAGTATATCGACACTCTTAACGACGGCGACGCTAACGGCGTAGCTTCCAAGGCGCTTGCTGCTGAGGCTGCAAAGGTTGCCGACGTTTGCGACATCTGCAAGGATATCGTTGAAAACAAGGAATACCTCTCCAAGAAGTCCGTATGGATCTTCGGCGGCGACGGTTGGGCTTACGACATCGGCTTCGGCGGTGTTGACCACGTACTCGCTTCCGGCGAAGACGTAAACATCATGGTATTCGATACCGAGGTTTACTCCAACACCGGCGGTCAGGCTTCCAAGGCTTCCCAGATTGGCCAGGTAGCACAGTTTGCTGCTGCCGGTAAGGCAATCGCTAAGAAGTCTCTTGCCGAAATCGCAATGTCCTACGGTTACGTATATGTTGCTCAAATTGCTATGGGTGCCGACATGAACCAGACTCTTAAGGCTATTCAGGAAGCTGAAGCATATCCGGGTCCGTCGCTTATCATCGGCTACGCTCCCTGCGAAATGCACTCTATCAAGGGCGGCATGACCAACTGCCAGGCTGAAATGAAGAAGGCTGTTGATTGCGGCTACTGGAATATGTTCCGCTACAACCCGGCCCTCAAGGCTCAGGGCAAGAATCCGTTCACCGTTGATTCCAAGCCGGCTACTGCTGACTATAAGGAATTCATCATGAACGAGGCTCGCTACTCATCGCTTATGAGAGCTAACCCCGAGCGTGCAAACGCCCTCTTCGAGCAGGCTGCTGAAAATTCAAAGGCTCGCTACGACCACATAATGAGACTTAAAGCTCTTTACGAGGTTGAAGAGTAATATAATCCGTAATTGACGAAAACCGTCGACAGGTTATACTGTCGACGGTTTTTATGTGAGTAAAATTTGGCTAAATTGCCTATGTTAAAATTATCAAAAAAATGCTATAATCGTAATATATAGAAATAAAGAATATGTGCTGTTTTTGTAGTGTAGATTGAATTTTTTTCGGATAAGGGAGAAAAGGGAAAAATGTATAGTGTAGAAGAATATGTTATTTACGGTGCCTCCGGCGTGTGTAAAATCGCCGATATGAAAAAGGAGCGCATAAAGGGCGTGACAAAGGAATACTATGTCCTTAAACCGGTATTTTCCCAAAACTCCACCGTTTATGTCCCGACTGATAACCCCGCTCTTGTCGAAAAAATCCAACCCGTTATCTCGGTTGCTGAGCTTGACAAGGTTTTGTCGGAGGTTGACGGCCGTTCCCACGAATGGATTGAAAACGACAACGAGCGTTCCGAAAAATACAAGGAAACTTTACGCAGCGGCAACCGTTCCGAGATAATTGAGATTATCCGTGTTATCCATCGCCGCCAAAAGGAGCTTATAACAAGAGGAAAACATCTTCACGTTATTGACGAACGCATTAGACGGGACGCTCAAACCCCGCTTTGCAGCGAGATTGCCTTTGTAAAAGGCATTTCCCCCGAAGAAGCCCTTACATTAATATTAAAAGGTATGTAAAAAACGCGCTTTTCATTAAGAAAAGCGTGTTTTTTTATTCATTTCCCTTTTTTCTGAATCCGCCGACCAATTCCTTTGTTCCGAGCGCCGCCAAAAACACGGCGAAAATCTTGCCGAGTATGCCCGAACCAATTATCCCCGCAAAATATGAGCCAATCGCAACGCCTATAAGCCCGCCGACAATCATCGGCAACACCGTTTTCCACACAATCCGCTTTTTTCGTATGTGTATTATAAGGGCAACAACCGCGCACGGGATGAAAAATAGCAGATTTATGCCTTGCGCCGTCATTTGCTCCATGTCGGCGAACAGCGTCAGGTAAATTATAAGTATTCCGCCGCCGCCGATACCCATTGCGCCGATAATTCCCGACAAAATTCCCGCTATCCACATGTATAGCGTGCTCATTTCA
>JBGVDX010000035.1:0-1541 GCA_045119575.1 Acutalibacteraceae bacterium | reverse complement strand
GGGTATGTACGGCAACCTCGTGGTTTTGGTAAATCTTTTTAACCTCGTCGGGGCGTGGCTTACAATGGGCAACCGTAACGTTGTCGCAATTAAGCGAAAAATGGGCGCCGAGCAATCCCGAATTGATGTTAAATGTGGACTTAAGTCCGTATTTATCAAAAATTTCAATTAATCTTTGGTCTTGGGTAATTCCGTCGTCATAGCTAAAGGTGACCGCCTTCATTAATCCGTTAAACATGGTTTTTATCGCCCTTTCTTATTTTAAATGTTCCGCTATTTTTTTAAGATATTCCTTAAAATCCTCGCCGATTTCGGGGTGCTTTAACGCAACCTCAACCTGCGCTTTCATAAGCCCCAACTTGTTGCCCATGTCGTAGCGCTTGCCCGAAAATTCAAACCCGACCATGCCCGTTGTGCGGGCAAGCTCGGCCATAGCGTCGGTAAGCTGGATTTCGCCGCCCACGCCCGGCTTTGCTCGCTCCAAAATGTCAAAAATTTCGGGCGGCAAAACGCAACGTCCAAGAATAGCGTAAAGCGACATAATTTGGTCCTCGGTCGGCTTTTCGACCATATCGTAAACCTCAAAAACGCCGTCGAAGTTGCCTGCGTCAACGATAGGCTCAAGCCCAAGGGAGCAGTATTTTACTATTTCCTCGCGTTTACAAGGCTTTATACCCGCGACACCCTTTTGGTATTTGTAGTAAACCTCGCAAAGCTCTTTTGTAGCGGGTTTTTCTCCGATAATAACGTCGTCTCCGTAAAGGACGGCAAACGGCTCATCTCCCACAAACGAGCGAGCCTGTAAAATTGCGTGGCCAAGACCTTTAGTCTCCTTTTGACGGAGGAAATAGATGTTCGCCATATGAGCAAGGTCGCCAAGCTGGTCGGCGATATCCTCCTTACCCTTTGCACGCAAATTTTCCTCTAACTCAATCGAATGGTCAAAGTGGTCCTCTATAATTCCCTTACCGCGGTTGGTGATGATAAGTATATCGGTGATACCTGCGGCGACAGCCTCCTCGACAATGTACTGGATAGCGGGCTTGTCAACAAGGGGCAACATCTCCTTTGGCATAGCCTTTGACGCAGGAAGCACTCGTGTGCCAAGCCCTGCGGCAGGTATAACAGCTTTTTTAACGGCCATGTAAAAATCTCCTTTAAACCATATAGTTTATATTGCTAAGTGCATTAAAAGCTACAATAAAACTTCCTATAAAAATAATTGCGAATATGATAACAAAGAAAACGGCGGAAACCGTAATCCAAACCCAGTGCTTAGTACCGCCGCGGGAAACAACCTGGTTATTATAATCGTTTTGGTCAACGGCGATAATTGATTTTATGGTTTTTACGGCGTGCTTCTTGTAAAGGTAGTTTGCGAAAAGTCCGCCCAAAATACCGATAGCGAAGGTTACAATGCGCACAAACGAACTGATGATGCTGATTAAGCTGTAAAGCGGTGAGTTTTCAAAAAATTCGAATATATATTGATAGATTTGCGACGAAGTCATGGTGCCGCCAAATATTCCGCTTCTAATCAT
>JBGVDX010000034.1:0-8334 GCA_045119575.1 Acutalibacteraceae bacterium | reverse complement strand
ATACCGGATTCCTCGCCGAAAATCGGATTTTTTATCTCGGTTACTCTGGCAGTGCAGGGCGAAATATAAAAAATGCCGATTTCTTCGGGTTTAAGCCCCGTTTTTTCGACCATTTCCTTTTTAGCCATTTTTGCCGCAAGGACCATAGGCTCTTTTATAGGCAATACGAGCTTGCATAAATCAGGAAATTTAAGTTGGATAAGGCGGACAATTGCGGGGCAAGCGGACGAAATAACCGGATATTCACATGAATCCGAATGCATATACTTTCGGGTTGCTTCGGAAACGATTTCCGCCGCCCTTGAAACCTCGAACACGTCATCAAAGCCTATTTTTTTCAAGGCAGTAGTGACGTAGTCAAGATCCTCTAAATTGCGTATTTGTCCAAATATAGCAGGTGACGGTAACGCAACCTTGTATTTAAACTTCTCGATAACGTCCAAACGTTCATACATGCCGCGCATGGCATGGGTAGGACATACTCTTATACATTCTCCGCAATCAATACAAAGCTCTTTAATTATCTTCGCTTGCCCGTTTCTGACGCGGATAGCTTGAGTAGGACAATGCTTTATACAATTTATACAGCCTGTGCAGCGTTCGGAGATATGTTGTACCGAATGGAATCTTATTTCCATAACAATAGACTCCTTTTTATGTAATGTTCACCTTAATATAAACGGTGGTACCAACGCCGATTTCCGTTTCGATAGACATTTCGTCGGTATATTTTTTAATATTCGGTAAACCCATTCCGGCACCGAAACCTAAAGCTCTGATTTGATCTCTCGCGGTGGAATAGCCCTCTTGCATGGCAAGTTCAACGTCTTTGATACCGGGGCCCTTGTCACGAAGCCAAACTTCAATAGATTCAGCGGAAATTTCAGCGTCTATAACGCCGCCGTCTGCGTGAATAACCATGTTAATCTCGCCCTCATAAACGGCAATAGAAACGCGGCGTATTACTTCCATGTCAATTCCGAGTTTTTTTAAAGTTCGTTTTAGAGAGCCGGACGCCTCACCTGCGTGAGAAAAATCGTCTCCTAAAACAGGAAAGGATAATTTAACCGATTCAGCCATCAGCAGTTTCTCCTCCCTTTAACCCGTTTTCGTATAAAAGTCCGCACGCGGTAAACATACGAAGTTGAGTTTTCATAAGTACAATACCTCTGTCCTCGGCAAGAGAGATGATAGCAGCGTCGGGTTCTTTACCGCGAACAAAAACAATACAACGCATATCCATCATTTCCGCGGTACGTACAACCTGGGGATTAACAAGACCGGTAAGAAGAACAGACTGATCCTTAACATATGCAAGCACGTCGCTCATCATATCAGAGCCGCAAGCCGAATAAATTTCGGTGTTCTCAAGCTCTTCTCCCAAGATATATTCAGCATTTAAAATTCTTTTAACATCAGAAACAACCATTTTAATACCTCCGATTGCAATTTATGCTATTATATCACTAAAGCTGATTATATTCAAGGCGTCATTTTTCATCACAATGCACAATTATTAAATATTAGATTTTTTGTTGCTAAAAATATCAATTTGAGTTATAATGACTTGATAAAGAAAAGGAGTTGTTTTTCAGATGACAGAAAATCAAAGAATTGCCGAACTTATTTTCGGGCAACTTGAAAATAAAGCGGACGATTATGAAAAAGAGTATCCCCCGCTTCAGCTTGACGAGGGACAGCGTGTCACACGAATTGCTCCTAGCCCTACCGGTTATTTACATTTAGGCGTTTTGTTTACTGCGCTTATCAACCGCCGTACCGCCGACGCAACCAACGGTATGTTTTATCTTAGAATCGAAGATACCGACGCTAAACGTGAGGTTGAAGGCGGAATGGCCGATATAATTAACGGACTTGTCCGTTTCGGCGTAAATATTGACGAAGGATATGTTTCCCCTACCGCTACTAAAGGCAACTACGGCCCATATAAGCAAAGTGAACGTGACGGAATTTATCACGTTTACGTTAAAAAGCTTATGGAAGAGGGTTATGCATACCCCTGTTTTTGCACCGAGGAACAGCTTGCCGAAACAAGAGCCATTCAGGAAGCAAATAAAGAGCGTACCGGCTATTACGGTAAATATGCTCAGTGCCGCCGTCTCTCTTACGACGATATTAAACAAAGACTTGACGCGGGTATGCCTTACGTTGTACGTCTTTGCTCACCCGGAGATGAAAACCGCCGTATTACATTTGATGACGGAATCAAGGGCAAAATCGAAATGCCGGAAAACGACGAAGATTTTGTACTTCTTAAGTCCGACGGTATCCCTACCTATCATTTTGCTCACGCCGTTGACGACCATCTTATGAGAACTACTCATGTTATCCGTGGCGATGAATGGATTTCCTCCGTACCGAAGCATATTCAGTTATTTAAACTGCTTGGCTTTAAGCCACCGAAATATTGCCATGTTTCTCCGATTATGAAGGAAGAAAACGGCTCAAAACGTAAGCTTTCGAAACGTAAAGACCCCGAAGCCGCCGTTCATTTTTACGCCGAACAGGGTTATCCCGCCGATTCGGTAACCGAGTATCTTCTTACAATAGCAAATTCCGATTTTGAAGACTGGCGCCGTGCCAATCCTACGCTCAGCAACAAGGAATTTAAGCTTAATTTAAAGAAAATGAGCGTATCGGGTGCGCTCTTCGATATCGCAAAGCTTAACGACGTAAGTAAAAACGTTATTTCAAAATTCACAGCTAAGCGTGTCGTAGACGAGCTTTGCGACTGGGCAAAGGAATATGACAGCGAGTTTTACTCGCTTTTGTCCGGTGATATAGAATACGCCGAAAAGTTATTCAACATCGACCGTGACATTCCCAAACCCCGTAAAGATATCGGAAAATGGAACGAGGCTAAGGAATACGCCGCTTATTTCTACGACGAATTGTACAATAATAACTATGAGCTCCCCGAAAAAATCAATTCAAAGGACGCCGTAGAGATTCTTAAAAAATACGCAGAAGTTTATAACCCCGACGATAGCAAGGACGAATGGTTCGCAAGAATTAAAGAAATTTGTCCCGAATGCGGTTTCTGTCCGGAGGTTAAGGAATACAAGAAAAATCCGGAAGCGTACAAAGGTCACGTCGGCGACGCCGCAACAATTATAAGAGTAGCAATTACAGGAAGAACTAACAGTCCGGATCTTTGCTCAATTATGGCTTTACTCGGCAAAGATAAGGTATGTGAGCGTATCGAAAACGCTATTGCTCATTTTGAAGAGGTGTAAAATGGAAGAAGTAATTAAAGAACAAGGCAATTTTATTGAAGAATTTATAAAAGAGGACTTAAATGAAGGCGTTTACAGCAAGGTTCAAACCCGTTTTCCGCCCGAGCCAAACGGATATTTGCATATCGGTCACGCAAAGGCTATTTGCATAGATTTCGGTATTGCCGATAAATTCGGCGGTAAATGCAATCTCCGCCTTGATGACACAAACCCTGCAAAAGAAGACGTTGAATACGTTGACTCGATTATGGAGGATATCAAATGGCTCGGTTTTGATTGGGACAACGTTTACTATGCCTCCGATTACTTTGACTTCATTTATGAATGTGCAATAAAGCTTATTAAAAAGGGTAAGGCTTACGTTTGTGATTTAACCGCCGATGAAATGCGTGAATACCGCGGTACCCTTACTGAGCCGGGCAAAAACAGCCCTTACCGCGACCGTTCAATTGAAGAAAACCTTGATTTGTTTGAACGCATGACAAAGGGCGAATTTGAAAACGGAAGTAAAGTTTTACGCGCAAAAATTGATATGTCCTCTCCGAACCTCAATATGCGCGACCCCGTTATTTACCGCATTATGAAAGTACCGCATCACCGTGCAGGCGATAAATGGGTAGTATATCCTATGTACGACATGGCTCACCCGCTTTCCGACGCAAAGGAAGGTGTAACCCATTCGCTTTGCTCGCTTGAATTTGAAAATCACAGACCTTTGTACAACTGGTTCTTGGAGCAGTGTGACATTCCCACTCCGCCGAGACAGATTGAGTTCGCCCGTATGAACGTTAACTACACTCTTACCAGTAAGCGCAGATGTTTAAAGTTAGTTAACGACGGATTGGTAATCGGTTGGGACGACCCGAGAATGGCTACTATTTGCGGTATGCGACGCAGAGGCTATCCCGCTGAGGCTATACGCGATTTTTGCGATAAAATCGGCGTTTCAAAGGCGTTCAGCGTAATTGACATGGCTCTTCTTGAATCATGTGTTCGCGATAACCTTAACTTAAACGCGGAAAGAGCTATGGCTGTACTTCGTCCCGTAGAAGTTGTTATAGACAACTATCCTGACGATTTAGTTGAGGAAATTGAGGTTGAAATCAACCCCAACAAGCCCGAAGACGGAACAAGAAAGACCTATTTTTCTAAGCATATTTATATTGAGGCTGACGATTTCTGCGAAGAACCGCCTAAAGGTTATTTCAGACTTTGTCCCGAACGCGAGGTTCGCCTTAAGGGAGCATATTTCGTAAAATACGCTTCATGTGAAAAGGATGAGAACGGCGTTGTAACAAAGATTCACTGTATCTATGACCCCGAAACAAAGGGCGGCAACGCTCCCGACGGAAGAAAGGTTAAAGGTACAATTCACTGGGTAAGCAAGGAAAACTGCTGTGATGCAACGGTAAACCTTTATGACCGACTTTTTCTTGTCGAAAACCCCTCTGACGAGGAAGGAAACGGCGAATTTTCAAGCAACCTCAACCCCGAATCACTCACCGTTTTAAAGGGTTGTAAAATTGAAAAGGATATCGCCGCCTCGTTACCCGAAAAGAAATATCAGTTCATGCGTCAGGGTTATTTCTGCGCTGATAAAGATTCTACCGCCGACAACCCTATTTTCAACAGAACGGTTGCGCTAAAAGACTCTTTTTCAAAGAAAAAATAAAAAATGTTTGATTTTACCGCGATATGTGATAAAATATTATGGTATGTTTAAATTCACAGTATATATAATTCTGTTTTAGGGGTGCGAAATTTGGATAAGCTGGTCATTAACGGCAAAAAACGTCTTAACGGCGAAATAACTATCAGCGGCGCAAAAAACGCAGCTGTTGCAATAATTCCGGCAGCTATTCTTTCAGACGGTATTTGCCGTATTGAAAACCTACCCGATATAAGTGACGTTAACGAGCTCATCACGATTTTAGGCGAGCTCGGCGCCGGCGTTCGTCGTATCGACGACGCCACCATAGAAATTGATTCGTCCACCATATCTTCATATGTTGTACCTGCCGAAAAATCAAAGAGACTTCGTGCAAGCAGCTATCTCATGGGTGCAATGCTCGGTCGTTTTTCAAAAGCAAGCGTTGCTCCTCCCGGCGGCTGTGATTTCGGCACACGTCCGATTGACCAGCATATTAAAGGCTTCGAGCTCCTTGGTTCAACCGTTACTTTAGAACACGGTATGGTCAACATCGTTGCGGACAAGCTTACCGGAAATCAGGTATATCTTGATGTCGTATCTGTTGGCGCAACGGTTAATATTATGCTTGCCGCTGTAAAGGCAAAGGGACTTACTATAATCGAAAACGCCGCAAAGGAACCTCACATTGTTGACCTTGCGAACTTCCTTTTATCTATGGGTGCCGACATTAGAGGCGCCGGCACAGATACAATCAAAATCCGTGGCGTTAATCATCTCCACGGCACAACATACAGCATTATTCCCGACCAAATTGAGGCCGGTACTTATATGGCTGCTGTTGTTGCGGCGTCGGGCGATGTAATAATCAAGAACGTTATACCGAAGCATCTTGAATCAATCACAGCTAAGCTGATTGAAATGGGTGCTACGATTGACGACCTTGACGACGCTCTTAGAGTAAGAAGCAACGGAAAAATTCGTAAATGTAACATAAAAACAATGCCTCATCCCGGTTTTCCGACCGATATGCAACCGCAAATCGCTACCGTACTTTCGATTGCCGACGGTAAGAGTATTATTACCGAAAGCATTTGGGACAACCGTTTCAGATACGCCGAACAGCTTAAAAAACTCGGCGCATATATTGAAGCCGAGGGCAAGGTTGCGACCGTTTACGGTGTTGAAGGATTGCACGGAAACACAGTTAAAGCCACCGACCTGCGCGCCGGCGCCGCAATGGTTATTGCCGGTCTTATCGCAAAGGGTCAAACAGTTATAGAGGATATCCATCATATCCAACGCGGCTACGAAAAAATCGTAGAGAAGCTTTCTTCGGTTGGCGCCGATATTAAAATTATCAGTGATTAAAAAATAAACGGCTGTTCTTTAATTAGAAGAGCCGCTTATTTGCATTTATAAAAGGACGGTGAGAAAATTTGGTTAGATTTTGCCCAATGTTCAGCGGCAGCAGCGGAAACTGTACATACATTTCATCGGGCGACTTTTCAATATTAATTGACGCAGGGGTAAGCGCAAAAGCTATCACAAACGCTCTTGCCGATATAAATGTGTCTCCCGACGAAATAGACGGTATTTTTATCACACATGAGCATTGTGACCATGTTAAAGGCGTTAGAGTTTTTGCGTCAAAATACGATATTCCTGTTTACGCTAACGAAGCTACCATGAATGAGCTTTTAAAAGACGAAAAGTTCGCCGAAAACGTTGAACACCGCGTAATCAGCGAAGCAGTCAATATAAAAGGATGTACAATTACGCCGTTTGACACTCCTCACGACAGTATGGGAAGTTGCGGATATATAATTGTGACCGATGACGGACGTAAGATTACAACCTGTACAGATATTGGTTGTATAACCGATACTATTCATTCGGCATTGCTGGGCGCTGACCTTGTTTTGATAGAATCAAATCACGAAATTAATATGCTCATGACGGGACCGTACCCTTATAACTTAAAAATGCGTATTGCGTCCGATAACGGACATTTATCCAACAGATGTTGCGCCGAAATATTGCCCGAACTTGTTAAAAACGGCACAACAAGAATTGTTTTAGGTCATATAAGTAAGGATAACAACACTCCCCTGCTTGCTGAAACAACCGCCGTTTCAACCCTTAAAATGCACGGTTTTGAACGCGATTTAGACTACATATTGGTTGTTACAAAGCCAAGCGAAAATAAAGTGGTGATACTTTAATGATTAAGATTACGATTTTAGCTGTCGGTAAGCTGAAAGAAAAATATTTCCGTGACGCATGCGCCGAATATGAAAAACGATTATCGGCATTTTGCAAGCTGAATATTATCGAAATTGAAGAAACAAAGTGTCCGTCTTCCCCGTCTGATACGGAAATAGCAAACGTCGTCTCTGACGAGGGTGAAAAAATTATTTCGAAAATTCCAAAAGGCAGTTATGTCATACCGCTTTGCATAGAGGGTAAAGAAATCAGCTCCGAAAAGCTTGCTTCAACAATAAGCAACGCTACTGTCGCGGGCGAAAGTCATTTTGTTTTTATAATCGGCGGCTCATGGGGACTATCCGATAAAGTCAAAAATATGGCAAAGCTAAAGCTCTCAATGTCGCCCATGACATTCCCGCATATGCTTGCAAGAGTCATGCTTCTTGAACAAATATACCGTTCATTCATGATTACCGCCGGCACGGAATATCATAAATAACAGGACAACCAATTTTATGAATAAAAAATTTTTGAAATTTCATTTATTTTTGATAATAAAATGTAGATTTTTAGAATATTGTCTGTTATAATATAAACGTTATGAATATTCTGAATAGGTATGCCCTGTTCAAATATCTTTTCGGTGTCGGGCGTAATGCGCTTACGCCGAAAAACAGTATAATTTAAGCCGCGATGTTTTTTCTCGGCTGGAAAGGCAAGGGACTATATGTTAAAGAAAATCAGCACAATGCCGTTTGACGGCACACCTGAGCAAGAGGAGAAGCTCGTTGAATACATCAACGGAATCCGCAATCAGCAAGGTTGTCTTATGCCGATTATGCAGGAAGCACAGGCTATTTACGGCTACCTTCCCCTTGAGGCACAGCAAATCATTGCAAGAGAACTTGGAATTTCTGTTGAAGAAGTTTACGGTATCTCTACCTTCTATGCTCAGTTTGCACTCACCCCGAAGGGCAAATACAACATTTCTGTTTGCCTCGGTACCGCTTGCTACGTTAAGGGTTCTCAGACTCTCGTAGACAGAATTACACAGGTACTCGGAATCGGACCCGATGAATGTACAGCTGACGGTAAATTCTCTCTTGAAGCTTGCCGTTGTATCGGTGCTTGCGGTCTTGCACCTGTTATGACTATCAACGATGATGTTTACGGCAGACTTGAGAAAACAGACGTTGACGATATTCTTAAAAAGTATATGGC
>JBGVDX010000033.1:0-1368 GCA_045119575.1 Acutalibacteraceae bacterium | reverse complement strand
GAAAGGCGCCACCGTTATGCAGTATAATATGGCGACGGGACTTGAAGCCCTGTTCGGCTGGCTTTACTTAAAAGGCGAAACCTCCCGCATAAACGAACTTTTCGAAGTTATTGTTTCCGAATAAATTAAAAGGTCCGCTGTTTTTTAACGGCGGACCTTTTCTTTTTAATCATATTCTTTAAAAAACGCCGAAACCTCTTGCTCGTAGCGTTCCTTTTCACGGTAATAGCTCATTCCGTGGTCGGCTCCCGGCACAATTAATAGCCGTTTTTTCGCTGCACACGCAATATAATTTTTGTACGTCATCTCAACCGGCACAACCTTGTCGTCGCTCCCGTGAATGAACAAAATCGGCGTTGTACAAACGCTAACCGCCTCAATTGTCGAGTAATCGGAGGTGCGCATATTTGTTTTTTTCCTGAACATTTCGCCCGCAAGAATACCGTTCAAATTATACGGAATTTTAAAATTTTCCTTGGCGATGTGCTTCCAAATATCGTGCGGCGAAGTAAATCCGCAGTCGGCGATTATACCGTGTACCTCGTCGGGCAAATCGAGCCCCGCCGCCATAAGCACGGTTGTCGCACCCATCGAAATCCCCGCCAAATAAACGGGCAAATCGGTGTTTTTATTTTTTCTTAAAAATTTCAACCATTCTATACAATCGTAGCGTTCATATAACCCGAAGCCCATGTATTCGCCGCCGCTGTTGTTTTGTCCTCGTTGCTCGGCAAAAAGTATACTGCACCCGTTATCGTGCCAAAAATCGGCGGTAAGCCCGAAATCTCTTGCCCACGACGAACGCCACCCGTGCATGGCAAGAACAACTCTCTTTGCGTTTTCGCAAGGGTACCAGTGACCGACAAGCGTGAAACCGTCGTTCGACGTAATTTCAACCGTCTCGGTTTCCTTTTCGGCAAGTTTTTCACCGGCGGCGGTGATTTCGTCAATAAACTGCTCCCTAACCTTTGTCCCCGTGAACTTCTTTTCCGCCTTTTGCATAAGCTTCGGCTCGTTGCGGTCTATCGCCATCGCAACTAATGACTTTGTCGTTTTATATGCAACAAGCGACGCAAATGTTGCCAAAACAACCCCTGCGCCCGATATTTTAAGAAATGTATTGGTCGACTTTTTCATGTAAAACTCCTTATAATCTTCATCTTTTGTGGCAAAATTGTAATAGGTGATATTTATGAAATCTGTTTGGCAGGACAATGTAACATTACCGTCGTTTAAATCGCTAAAAAAAGACGTTACGACCGACATTCTTATTATTGGCGGAGGAATTGCAGGTATACTTTGTGCATATGCGCTTAAAAATGCGGGAATAAGCGCCGTTTTGGTTGAAAGCGGGAAAATATGCAACTC
>JBGVDX010000032.1:0-7037 GCA_045119575.1 Acutalibacteraceae bacterium | reverse complement strand
TCTTGAAAGCGTGTTTGACGCCCTGTCAAGGGCCGAATGCGGAGCCGAGGTTGCCGAAATCCGTACCGAGCTTGCCGACGGGGGATATATCCGCCGAATGGTACAGAAAAAGCAACCGAAAACCCGAACCTTGCCGCCCTTTCATTATATATCAAGTGACGGTTTTGATATCTATGTCGGTCGAAACAACCGCCAAAACGATGTTTTAACCCTTAAAACCGCCGCCCGTTCGGACATTTGGCTTCACACAAAGGGAATTCACGGCGCCCATGTTATAATCGACGCCCGCGGCGGGGAAGTGCCCGAAAACACCGTTACGGAAGCGGCGAAAATAGCCGCGTACCATTCAAAAGGGCGTCAATCGTCCTCTGTTCCCGTTGACTATGTCCGTGTCGCAAAGGTAAAGAAGCCCGCGGGAGCCCGTCCGGGGATGGTAATTTACGACGGCTACAGTACCGTTTACGTTACCCCCGACGAAAACGAGGTAAAAAGCCATATTGCACAATAAATTTAATAATATTTGTGTTTTTTATGACTAAAAATATTTTTTAATATGTGATAGAATATAACGACACTTTATTTGGAGGTATAAATAATGAGGAAATTAAAGGTTCTTCGTTTGATAAAAGCAACGGCTCTTGTTACCGTGTCGGCTCTTACCGCCGTCAGCCTTTCTTCATGCATAAAAGACCAGGGAACTACCGCAAACGGAAGCAGCGGTGATTCTGCCGCCCCTTCAACGTCGGGCGATACGGCTAATGTTTCCTCGGCACTTACCGAGGGTAAATATACCGACGGCACGCTTGTGTATTACGTAAGCGGCGAAAACGCCTCGGTTATCGACTATATCGGTACCGAAAAGGTTGTTGAAATCCCCACTAAAATCGACGGGCTGCTTGTAACCTCTATCGGCGCCGACGCTTTTGCCGATGTTTCAACTATCGAAAAAATCATCATTCCGCCAAGCGTTACATACATCGGAGACTTTGCCTTTTCGTTCTGTACGGGACTTAAGGAAATCGAAATTCCGGAAACGGTGGCGTCAATGGGAAGCTATGTCTTTAACCATTGTACGTCGCTTGAATCTTGCGTTTTGCCCAACGGAATGTCAAATATTAGCCAATCGCTTTTCTATTACTGCACCTCGCTTAAAAGCGCAACTTTACCGCAGTACATAAACGGCATCCCGAAGGAAACCTTCTTTATGTGCGAAAGCCTTACCGACTTTGAAATTCCCAAATTCGTCGGCAAAGTCGAAACCGATTCTTTCTACGGCTGCAAGTCTCTTAAAAAGCTTAAATTGTCGGAAAACTTCAACTACGTCGGAAAAACCGCGTTCAGAGGCTGCACGGGGCTTACCGAGGTTGATTTCTCTGCGTGCACCTCGCTTAACATCGACGGCAAAGCCTTTGCCGATTGTACTTCGCTTAAAAAGGTAACCTATCCTGCTAACAAGGGTGGCGTCGCAGGCGATGCTTTCCTTAACACCAACGGTATTGAGTTTATCGGTTAAGGGAGGTAAAACTATGAAAAAATTACTTGCTTTAATCTTATCGGTTTCTGTACTTCTTTGCCTTGCCTCTTGTGCAAGTGGCGAAGACAGTACCGCTGACCAAAACAGCACGGGCGCGGATAAAAATTCCGCAACTGCTTCAGAAACGGAGGAAAACGGAGTGCTCAAACCTTATACCGAACCCGAAATTGATAACATAAAAATCATGCTTCTCGGCGACTCTCTTACTCAGGGCACCGCCGGCAGCAGCGGCTACCGCAGTTATCTTTACGATATGCTTAAAAAAGACGGCTACGACTTTAACTTTGTCGGCCCGTGGGCAATTGAGCCCGCGTTTATGCCGGCCGGAAACCGTAACCACGCCGGAGTGGGCGGCTACCGTATGTCGGGAATCAAAAATGACATGAACACCTTTATGTCCATTGACTGCGACGTAATCGTAATGATGATAGGAACTAACGACATGAACTCTGATTCTGCCGAGGGCCTTACAAAGCAGTATGAAGAGCTTGTCGATATGATTACAAAAAGCAAGCCCGAAATTCGCCTTTTCTGCGCTTCTGCGCCGCCAACGTCTTTTTCTTCGGGCAGCTATACTCAAAAGCATATAGATTTTAACAACGGCGTAAAAGGCATTTGCGAAAAGAAAACCAAGGACGGATTCCATGTAACATGGGTTGACATGAGCCCCGAATCGAGTAAAATTACCAACGCGGATTTAAATCCTGAGGACCATGTACATCCCGTAGCCTCCGGTTGGGAAAAGTTTGCCGTTACCATATACAAAACTATTAAAAGCACCATGGATGAGCTTTCCGCTTAAAGAGATGGCTTTTTAACAAAGAAATCCCCGTTGTTTTTAGTAGATATTTACGAAAAATGGCAATACAATTAAATTTCCTTGATTTTTATTATGAAATGTATTAGAATTGAGAATGTTAAGAATTAATATTTTGGAGGTCTGTTTTTTATGAAACGTGTTATTGCTATTATGCTTACCGTTTTCATGGTATTTTCCATATGTTCTTGCGGTAACAATACTGCCGATGTTGACGAGTATACCGAGGTTGTTAAGGCTGACGGTTACTGCGACATTGATACAACCGGTCGTGTAAAAATCATGTGCACCGGTGACTCTCTTACTGCAGGATACAAGTCCACGAACGCTTACCGTAACTTCCTCGCTAACCAGCTTATCGACAACGGTTACGGCGATACGACCTGTTTCGTTGGTCCTGGCGATAAACCGACTGACCTTTGTCCCGAAGGCTTCCGTCGTCTTTATGGCTACGGCGGTAATACAATTGAGGGTCTCCGCGGCGGTCTTGCGGACGCTATGGCCTCTGAACCCGATATTATCATTCTTATGATCGGTACCAACGATCTTGGCGCCCTTTCTACCCACTATATCAACGAAGAAGTTGAAGAAATTTACCGTAAACTCATCAGAGAAATTCTCGCTATCGACCCTGATGTACATCTTTTCCTCGGTAACCCGCTTCCGACCACCGACGGCGGCCGTTCCGGCGTAATTGAGGATGCCCGTAACGTTTGGATTCGCGGCTTCATTAAAGAACTCTGCGAAGACAAGGCATATAACGATTATAACGTATCTTTCGTAGACTTCTCGACTAATGCTATCGAATGGTCCGCAAAAGAGGACTGGAAACCGGGCGAAACCGACCATGTTCACCCGTCCGAGAGCGGCAACATTAAAATGGCTAACCGTTGGTACGAAGCTATCCAGCCGACCATCGATGCTATCCTTGCTGAGCAGGCTGCATAATTTTAATTAAAATACTTAAAGCCACCGAGAGAAATTCTTTCGGTGGCTTAATTTTGTCATTGACAGTCACCCTAATTTAGGGTAACATATTTAAGATGAGAAACAAAAAATCCCAAACGCTTTCACGTTCAGGATTTTTGGAGCTGATAACCAGAGTCGAACTGGTGACCTCATCCTTACCAAGGATGCGCTCTACCTACTGAGCTATATCAGCATATTCTTTTGACGACAAAAACTATTATAATCAATAGTTTGTCAGATGTCAACATTTTTTTAAAAAAAGGAGAATTTTATTATGGCAGATGCCTTTACAGCGGGGGTAGCGCCCGGCGGCCTTATCAGCAGTCAGCATGTTAAACTCATGGTTTGCTATATACTTGCAAGAATCGGAAAGCCTATTTCAAGGGATGATATGCTAAGTCTTTTACAGTATGAGGAAATTGCAAATTACTTTGAAGTAGTACAAGCGATAGACGATTTAAACAAGGGAGGCACCATTCGCCGCACCGACGCACCCTTTGAAGAATATGAAATCACCAACGACGGCGAAGAGGTTGTTGCCGAGCTTTACCGTGACTTGCCCTACACAATGCGAGAAAAAGCGCTTAAAGCGGCGATTAAAATGATGGCACGCAACCGCAGCGAGGCTGAAAACCGTGTTGAAATGGTCAAAACCGATGTCGGAGTAAACGTCACTTGCTCGGTTATGGACATCGACCGACCGATTTTAACCGTAACGTTGCTTGTCCCCGATATGGATCAGGCAAATCTTGTTAAAGAAACCTTCCTTGATAACCCGCTTAAGGTTTACAGCGGCTCAATCGCTTTGCTTACCGGGGATTACAAGGCGGTCAAAAAACAGTTTGAGGCCGAATAATCATAAAAAACAATTTATCGCAAGGTCGAAGCTTGGCTTTGCGATATTTTTTTGTCTTAATTTGTATAAAAATGCATTATTTATATTTGAAATGTAGCGACGCTTTTGGTATAATAAATTGATTACGTATATTTATGTGATAATTGCCATCAAGAATCCGGTGATTTTAAAAAAATGAGTAAAATTAAAGCTGTTTTGTTTGACTTGGACGGTACTCTTTTGAATACCCTTGACGACCTTGCCGACGCCGTTAACTTTGCGCTTGAGCATTTTGGATTTAAGACACATTCTATCGATAAATACCGATATTTCGTCGGAAACGGCATACCGAAGCTAATCGAACGTGCCACCCCCGAAAATAACCGTGACGCAAATACTTTGGCGGCGGTAAAGGATAAGTTTTACGAATACTATAATCTTCACAGTATGGAAAAAACCCGCCCGTATAACGGTATCCCCGAAACGGTTGCCGCGTTAAGAAAAGCGGGGATAAAAACCGCCGTCGTAACCAATAAAGATGACGCCGCCGCAAAGACTATCATTAACCGCTTTTTCCCCGATAGCTTCGATTTTGTTTTCGGCGCAAGTGAGGATATCCCGAAAAAGCCCGACCCGACGATTGTACATATTGCTATGGAAAAGCTCGGCGTTACGGCCGAAGAATGTGTTTTCGTCGGCGACTCGTGCGTTGACATTGAAACCGCCGGCAACAGCGGAATCTATTCGGTCGGCGTAACATGGGGCTTTCGCCCGAAAGAGGAGCTTATTGATTACGGAGCGTCGGTGATTGTTGACATTCCCGAGGAGATTATCTCCGCAATTAAAAAATAGGTTAGGAGCATATAACTTTGTCTAAAACTATAACCATATCGGCAAAGGAAATTTCCCGTCAACGGGAATACGCCGAAAAAGCGGCGGCTTTGCTTTACAATAAATTTTCCCGTAAACCGCTTGCCTTTGTTCATACCTACGGATGTCAGCAAAACGTCAGCGACTCCGAACGCATGAAAGGCATGCTTAAGGAAATGGGTTTCGATTTTACCGAAGAAACCGAAGAAGCCGACCTTATCCTGTTTAACACCTGCGCCGTTCGCGAACACGCCGAAAACCGTGTGTTCGGAAACGTAGGCGCGCTTAAAAAACATAAGTATAAACACGGTTGTATTATAATTCTTTGCGGCTGCATGACTCAACAACAGTCGGTCGCCGAAAAAATAAAAGAAAGCTATCCTTTCGTCGACATTCTTTTCGGAACCCGCGTTATTTTCCGCTTACCCGAATTTATTTACCGCCACTTATCTACCGAAAAGCGAGTATTTGAGCTTGGCGGCGAGGACAGCATAGCCGAAGGCTTGCCTGTGCGTCGGGACGGAGAATTTAAGGGCTGGTTGCCGATAATGTACGGTTGCAACAATTTTTGCACATACTGTATAGTGCCGCATGTAAGGGGAAGAGAACGCTCCCGCAGTCCCGAAGATATTATTGCCGAGGCTAAGGATATGATTGCCGCGGGGATAAAGGATATTACCCTGCTCGGTCAAAACGTAAATTCCTACGGCAAGGGCGAGGACCATGGCGTTAATTTCGCTAAGCTCCTTCGCATGATAAACGACCTTGACGGTGATTTTCAAATTCGTTTTATGACCTCTCACCCGAAAGATTGTACCCTGGAGCTTCTTGATGCTATGCGCGATTGTAAAAAGGTTTGCCGCCATTTGCATTTGCCGTTCCAATCGGGCAATAACCGCGTTCTTGCGGCGATGAACCGCCATTATGACCGTGAAAAATACCTTTCGCTCATAGAAGCGGCAAGAGAACGTATGCCCGACATTTCGCTTACAAGTGATATTATCGTCGGTTTCCCGGGTGAAACCTATGAGGAGTTTTGCGACACCCTTTCTCTTGTAAAAGAGGTGCGATTCACCTCGCTTTTCACCTTTATCTATTCGGCAAGAAAGGGAACGCCCGCCGCCGAAATGCCCGACCCGTATACCCACGAGGAGAAGGCAAAATGGATGGGCGAGCTTTTAAAGGCGCAGGAGGATATCGCCGCCGAACGCAACGCCGCCCTTGTCGGAAAGCATTTGCGAGTGCTGTGCGAGGAATATCACGACGACGGAAAAATTTTCGGTCGGACGTCGGGCAACGTCGGCATAAGCTTCGACGGTGCCCCCGAAATGTTAGGTCACTTTGCTACGGTTGAGGTTACAAAAGCCCTCAACTGGATTTTAGAAGGAAAAATTATTACTTTGGAGGAATAAACAATGGAAAACATCATCAAATCAGTAAGAGAACTCGGAAAGGCTATTCAGGCTGACGAAACCTTTAAGGCTTATATTGCGGCTAAACTGGACGCCGACAACGACGAGACTCTCCAAAACGCAATCGGCGAGTTTAACCTCGTAAAAATGCAAATTAGCGAAGAAACCCAAAAAGAGGACAAGGACGAGGCTAAGCTTCAGGAGCTTAACGTTCAACTTCGCAAGTCCTATGCCGATATCATCGCTAACGAAAAAATGCAAAAGTACAACAACGCTAACCAGCTTTACAGCGGCCTTATCAATAAGGTTTACGCTATTCTTGAAATGTGCTGCAACGGCGAAGACCCCGAAACCTGCGAGCCGGAAGAGCATAGCTGCTCCGGTAGCTGTTCAACCTGCGGCGGTTGCCACTAATTAAAAACAGATTTTAAAATTAATTTTGTCGGGTGAAACAAAATGGCTGAACTGTCCCCAATGATGAAGCAGTACCTTGAAATAAAGGAACAAAATAAAGACTGCATTATCTTTTTTCGACTGGGCGATTTTTACGAAATGTTTTTTGAGGACGCAAAGGTTGCGTCAAAGGAGCTGGAGCTTGCC
>JBGVDX010000031.1:0-8356 GCA_045119575.1 Acutalibacteraceae bacterium | reverse complement strand
AAAGCAGTCGGGTTGCCAGAAGAGAAAAAAACTGCAGAGGTAAAGGCTATGATTGAAACATATAATAAGAAAGTGGAATTCGTGGACTTTGATAGCTTAACTGCAATAGTTAATGACATCTAATCCGTCAAATTCCAATTTGTCGAACAGCGCTGCCACATTACTTTTGGTCGTTTTTACCCCTACTTATACTACTTTTAGTCGCTCTTTTGCAAAATGAAAATTCTGTCGATTATTGTCGGCAGGATTTTTGTTTTGTAATATTCATTTTTAATTATTCAATTTTCATTCGATTTTTTGGGTTTATTTTAAAAAACAATTGATGAAAATTAGCATATATGTTAAACTAAAATCTAAAATTAAGTAGATAAAATCCTGAACATATTTTATGAAACTTTATAGGAGGGGATCAGATATGTTAGAAGTAAAAAATTTAAAAAAGGTTTATAAAACAAAGAACGGCACCGACGTAAACGCTCTTGACGGTGTTTCGCTTCGTTTTCCTGAGACGGGAATGGTTTTCCTGCTCGGTAAGTCGGGAAGCGGTAAATCAACATTGCTGAATGTTTGCGGCGGACTTGATTCGCCCAGTGAAGGCGAGATTATCGTAAAGGGACGCAGCAGCAAAAATTTCACTCAAAGTGATTTTGATAGCTACCGTAACACTTTTATCGGCTTTATTTTTCAGGAATATAATATATTATATGAATTTTCGGTTGAAGACAACATCGCCCTTGCTCTTGAACTTCAAGGCAAGCCAAAAGATAAGGCGGCAATAAATGCATTGCTTAAAGAGGTTGATCTTCAAAGCTTTGCGAAACGCAAGCCCAATACTCTTTCCGGCGGTCAAAAGCAGCGTGTTGCTATTGCTCGCGCACTTGTGAAATCGCCTGAAATTATTATGGCTGACGAACCTACCGGTGCTCTCGACTCAAATACCGGAAAACAAGTTTTTGAAACTCTTAAAAAGTTATCTCGCGATAAGCTTGTTATTGTGGTTTCACATGACCGCGATTTTGCGGAGTTGTACGGCGACCGTATTATCGAGCTTAAAGACGGCAAGGTTATTTCTGACCTTAGTAAAACAAAGGAGCAGCAACACGAATTAACCGCTAATATCAGCACGGTCGGCGATGTGCTCTGCGTTAAACGAGGAAGCGACCTGACCGATACTGATTTTGAAAAAATTAAGTCGTTTTTAAAGAACTCCGACAATAATATTATTATTGCCAATAACGAAAAAGACGTTAAAAACTTCAAAAAGATTACTCGCATAAGCGATGATGGTTCAAAAGAGGTTCTTTGCAATACTACCGAACCCTCAATAAAGCAGTATACCGAACGTGAAAGCCGTTTTATACGTTCCAAGCTCCCTTTAAAGCATGCTGTAAAAATTGGCGTTTCAAGCTTGAGGAGCAAGCCTATACGACTTTGCTTCACCGTGCTTCTTTGTACAATTGCGTTTACGCTTTTCGGCTTACTTTCAACACTTAATTTTTACGATAGCCATGCTACCTTTGTTCAAACAATGCAGGATACAAACACTTCCGTAATGAGCATTGAAAAAGATTATAGGACAAAGGTAACCGGCTATTCCAAAGGCAAAAAGGAATACGAGTATGAGAGTTACGGGACCGCAAAATTCACCGATTCCGAGTATAAAAAGTTGTCTTCAGCTCTTGGCTCAGATGCCTTCGGCGCATTTGGCGTTTATAACAGTTTTAATCTGCGTCAAGCCAATTCGGATTATTGGATTAATACAATTTCTGCGTTTGCGGTTTTGCCTGAAAATCATTCATTAAGAGGAAAAATTAACGGCGAATATCCAAAAGCAAAGGATGAGATTGTTATTTCGTCCTATGCAGCCGATATGATTTACAATTGTAAGGCGTATAACAGCGACGGAACCGGTTTGGAGCTTTCCGATCCTCAAGCAATAATAGGGAAAAAGATAGTAATAGGCGGATTTACATATAAAGTAACCGGTATTTTAGATAGCGGTGAAATTCCTGCCGAATATGAAGCGCTTAAAGAAAACACCGAGCCGAATTCTTCTCTTGCAAAAAAATATAATTCTTTCCTTGAAGACGGATTACATTTTCTTGCGTTTGTAACAACTGAGCGACTTGAACAAATAGCCTCGGAAAACAAACCGTTTATAGAGAGTATAGAAAACTATACATATGTTGCGGCGGCGCTTAAAACGAACGGTGAATACAAACTCCCTGAATGGAGCAACGCAAATTATATTAATATATCGTCGCTTAATTCAAATAAAACTATTATATCGATTTCATCTAACAATAATAAGCCTGCAGATAACGAGGTAATACTTTCTTCTTCAGTATTTTCCGAAGTTGTAGTGCAAGCTTGCAACGTTATTACAGATTCTGCCGGCGATAATTACGAATACGCTCAAAAGTATTACGATATATCTGAAATTGCCTATCAGGTACGTGATGGCGGTGTATATAAACACAACAGCGAAACCGATAAAGATGAACTTGTATTATTTACCGATGCCGAACTGGAAAGTAAGTTATCCCAACTTATAAACGCAGTTGAAAATAATAATCTTAGCCTTAAACTTGGAGTAAAGCTGTTTGACCAATACAACAATAACAGTTTTGGCGATACAACAGAACTTTCGATTATTGGCGTTTATGTTGAAAAAGATATGACCTATGCGAATATAGCACTTTCTGAAGCAACATTTAACCGTCTTTGGAATGAGCAAAAGGCTATTACTGATTATTATTCGGTTACTGAGTCGAATTACAAGGAAAAAGCAGATGCGCTTTTCACAAAAATATATCTGCAATTTGACTATTCTGAAGAAACAGTAAACTCCTACTGGGAGTTGTACGATAATGATGATTGGAACGAGGATGGAAGCCGTATTCGTCTTTCAGGCAACTTTGTAGACAATCTGAAAATGGTTGACGAAACGGTTAAGCAAATGTCTACTATATTCTTGTACGTGGCTCTTGTATTAGCTGTATTTGCTATACTCTTGTTCTCTAACTTTATTTCGGCATCTATCAGCCAAAAGAAAAAGGAAATCGGTATTTTGCGAGCGGTTGGCGCAAGAAGCACCGACGTGTTCAAGATTTTCTTCTCGGAATCGGTTATAATTTCAATTTTGTGCGTTTTCCTTTCCACCGTAGCAAGCATTGTATTCTGTAATATTATCAATAATTCTCTTGCTTCGGGAATAGGCGCATCGTTATTTGTATTCGGTTTTTCATCTTTGGCGGTGCTTATTACTGTTGCGCTTGTCACGGTTGTTGCCGCAACCTTCTTGCCGGTATTCAACGCAGCTAAGAAAAAGCCGGTTGACTCTATACGCGCACTTTAATAATTTTAATCATTTTACTAATAAAAAGCCGTTTGATTTATCAAGCGGCTTTTTGTAATATATATTATAAATTAAAGCGACTTTTTCAAATGAATTATAAAGAATCATAAATATGAAGCTGCTTGCTAATGAATAATTGATTTTTGCGTATTGATTTGTTATAATCAAATAAATAAAAGAAAAGAGGTTCTTTATGAAAAATATTACGGATAAAATCGGTTTTATATGTGATATGGACGGCGTTATTTATCACGGAAATAAAGTTCTTGACGGAGTAGTGGATTTCGTTAACTGGATGCAGGAAAACAACAAAAAATTTGTTTTTTTAACAAATAGTCCTGAACGCACACCCCACGAATTAAGCATGAAATTGCAACGCATGGGGCTTGACGTTACAGCGGACCATTTTTATACAAGCGCAATGGCCACTGCGACCTTTTTGAACAATCAAAGCCCCGATTGTACGGCTTACGTTATCGGTGAAGCCGCACTTTCAAAGGCGTTATACGATGTAGGAATTTATATGAACGACGTAAATCCCGATTACGTTGTTGTTGGCGAAACCCGTACATATAGCTTTGAAAAAATTGAAAAAGCTATTGAGCTTGTTAATAAAGGTGCAAGGCTTATCGGTACAAATCCCGATATTGTAGGTCCTACCGAACGAGGCGTTATGCCCGCTACCGGAGCTCTTATTTCGCCGATTGAGATTGCTACAGGTAAAAAAGCTTATTTTGTAGGAAAACCCAATCCGGTAATGCTGAGACACGGCATAAGCAAACTTGGATGTCACAGTGGCGATATTGTTTTTATCGGTGACCGTATGGACACTGATATTATTGCAGGAATTGAATCGAATGTTGATACGGTTTTGGTTCTTTCGGGCGTCACAATGCGCGAAGATATTGATAAGTTCCCGTATCGTCCAAAATATGTATTAAACGGCGTCGGCGATATTATAAAATAATATATAAATCAAACCCCTCACGAAATGAGTGAGGGGTTTAGTTTTGTATTAATTGATTATCCTAAAAATGCGAATACGTTAAATGACTGCAACAAAATAAGAATAAGCAGTACGGGTGTAACAAATTTAATCATTACGTTATAAAGCTTTTTACGTCCGAATTTTTTGCCGTCAAGACCGATTTCAATCTCATCGGTTATGCTGGTTGTTTTGCAAACCCAAACGAGTACGCAGGTAAAAAGCGCAACAATCGGCAACATAAGGCTGTTTGAAATATAATCAAGAATATCAAGTATCTGAGCCGTTGCTCCGTTAGGAAGTGTATACTCGAAATACCAAATATTGTAGCCTAAACAAACGATTATGCCGACAATAACGCCAAAAGCAAGCGTAAATAAAGTAGCTGTAATACGATTAATTTTAAATTTGTCGATAATGCTTGAAACGAGAGCTTCCATAATCGAAATTGATGAGGTAAGCGCCGCAAAGAATACAAGCACAAAGAAAAGCGCACCGATGATGTTGCCTATAAAGCCCATTTGACGGAATATCTCGGGTAACGAAACGAACATAAGTCCCGGGCCAAAAGAGGCTAAACCTTCTTTGCCGTTAAAAGCAACAACCGTAGGTATAATGATAAGTCCTGCGAGTAAAGCAACGGCAGTATCAAATATTTCAATTTGATTTACCGATTTAACTAAGTTATCGTTTTTCTTTGTGTAAGAGCCGTAGGTAATCATAATTCCCATTGCTAAGCTCATAGAATAGAACAACTGACCCATTGCGTCAAGGAGTACGGCAAAAAACTTGGGAACGGTAATTCCGTTAAAATCAGGCACAATATATATTTTTAAGCCTTCTAAAGCTGTTCGCTCAACTCCGTTTTCATCGGTATGCTTTAAAGTGAGAGAAAAAATTGCAATACCGATTATAATTATAAGTAATGCAGGCATCAAGATTTTTGAGGCTTTTTCGATGCCTTTTTCTACACCTAATATTACTATAACTGCTGTAATTCCCATAAAAATAAGCAGCCAAACGATAGGGGAGATGTTGGACGAAATAAAGCTGCTAAAAAATTCTCCGGAACCGTTAGAATATATGTTTTTAGCGCCGCCCGTCACATAAGTAAATCCGTATTTTGCAACCCAACCGCCGATTACGCAATAATAGGGGAATATTATAAGCGGAACTGCCGTTGCAATCCAACCAAGAAAACCGAACTTTTTATTCATTTTGCCGTATGCCAAAAGCGGGCCTACGCCGGTTTTCCTGCCGATAGCAATTTCGGTGGTCATAAGGGTAAACCCAAAAGTTACAGCCAAAATTATATAAACAACGAGAAAAAGACCGCCGCCGTTTTTAGCCGCAAGGTAAGGGAAACGCCACAAGTTTCCTAATCCCACCGCAGAGCCGGCAGCGGCTAAAATAAAGCCGATATTACTTGAAAAGCCGCCCCTCTTTTTGTTTTCCATATAAACGCCCTCCAAAATCACACAATATTGATGTCAGTATAACATTAATTCAACAAAAAATCAATAAATATAACGGCTACAACCCATTTACTTGACAAAAAAATTACACTATGATATATTTAGATGGCTATTGCTGAGGGAGTAATCGGCGTATTTTGCGCGGTGTGTCAACATGCTGACCTTACGGTCTGGTACACCTTAATTGATGAGACTCACATATCGGCTTAATTTGCTGTATGTGTGTCTTTCTGTATATATCAGATTTGGAGCAGATACAGTAATGTATCTGCTTTTTTAAGGAGTAAAAGCTATGGGATTAATTGAAATAATTTTTTTAGCAGTAGGTTTAGCGATGGACGCCTTTGCGGTATCTATATGCAAAGGTCTTGCCATGAAAAAGGCAACTTTTAAGAACGCGGTTATTTGCGGCATTTGGTTCGGTGGTTTTCAGGGATTAATGCCGTTTATCGGTTATTTGCTCGGTGCAAGCTTTGCCGAATACATAAACGTTGTTTCCTCGTGGATTGCTTTTGCGCTTCTTTCTCTTATCGGCGGAAACATGATTAGAGAAGCTTTATCAAAAGACGAAGAAAAGGCTTCGGCCGACCTTGATATCAAAACTATGCTTATCATGTCAATTGCTACAAGCATTGACGCTTTAGCCGTTGGAATAGCTTTTGCGTGCGAAAAGATTAACATACTTGATGTTAGCGATATTGTTAATACATTAATCGGCGTAGGAATAATAGCTGTCATAACCTGCATAATTTCATGTTTTGGCGTTAAAATCGGTAACATTTTTGGCAGTAAATTTAAATCTAAAGCAGAATTTTGCGGAGGCCTTATCCTTATTTTAATCGGCGTTAAAATATTACTTGAATATTTCGGCTTGTTATAATATAATCATTGACAAAAATTTGAACATACGATATTATATTAACAGATGGTTCACATTTTTGTGAATTATATACATATTTTGGAGGTATCAATTATGAATCGTCAGTTGAAAACAGACAGAGGCCTTTGGAAAGTAATTTTATTAAATATTATTACTTGCGGTATTTACGGTATTGTTTTTTATTCATCAATATCAAATGATATTAATGAAATCGCTCGCAATGACGGAAAGAAAACAATGCATTATTGCTTGATGTACTTTGTTGTTGCTCCGCTTACATTAGGTATCGGCGGTATCGTTTGGTTCCACAACATTTCCTCACGTATCGGCGCTGAACTTGCAAGACGTGGTATTTCATATTCATTTGATGCCAGCACCTTCTGGCTTTGGAACATTCTTGGTTCCTTTATTTTCGTTGGCCCGTTTGTTTACTTGTCCAAGCTTATTACAGCTATGAACCTTCTCAGCGAAAACTACAACGTTAACGGCTAATTTTAATTTTTACATAAATCAGCAGTTTTTCATTTTAAAAACTGCTGATTTTTTAATATTTGTTGTAAAACTTTTGAAGCTATGATAAAATAACTGTATGTTTGGAGGCGGTTATATGGATAAAAAATTTGAAAATTTCTTGGACCTTGTAATATATCAAATATATCCCCGTAGCTTTAAGGACACGAACGGCGACGGTATAGGCGATATTAAAGGTGTAATAGAAAAACTTGATTATTTAGTCGATTTGGGTGTAAACGCTATTTGGATTTGTCCGTGTTATAAAAGCCCCAATCACGATAACGGTTATGATATCGCCGATTACCGCGATATAATGGACGAATTCGGTACGATGGACGATATCAAACTGCTTATTTCTGAAATGCACAAGCGTGGCATGAAATTGATTATGGACTTAGTTCCTAACCATACTTCGAATGAACACAAATGGTTTATTGAATCACGCAAATCAAAAGATAACCCTTACAGCGACTATTACTATTGGTTTGATAAGCCGCTTAATAACTGGCAATCTTTGTTTGGTGGCAGTGCATGGGAATACGACGAAAGCAGAAAGCAGTATTATTTACATTCATATACTGTAGAACAACCTGACCTTAATTGGGATAATCCTAAAGTTATAAAAGAAATGCAAGACGTTGTTGATTTTTGGGTTGATTTGGGCGTCGACGGCTTCCGTTGCGATGTAATTGACCAAATCTCAAAGGATTTCGAAAAAGGCAACAATTTCTTCGGCCCTAATTTACATAAATATATTAATGCGCTTTTCGGCAGAGAAAAAACTAAACATTTGTTCACGGTAGGCGAATGTTGGGCAAACGATATTGAAGAAATTAAACTTCATTCGTTGCCTGAACGCGGCGAGCTTACAACGTTGTTCCAGTTTGATCATTTAGATTGCGGCAGAGCAAATAAATTCAACCGTAAAAACGATTGTCTTAAAAGCGTTAGAAATATAATGGTTAAATGGCAATTACTTAACCAAGAAAACGGACTTGTACAGTCTTTGTTTACCGATAATCACGATAACAGCCTTTTCATTTCACGTGTTGGCAATGATAAAGAATTACGTTATGAATCGGCAACCTGTCTTGCAACAATGTTTTATCTTTTAAAGGGCGTTCCGTTTATTTTTCAAGGTCAGG
>JBGVDX010000030.1:0-6740 GCA_045119575.1 Acutalibacteraceae bacterium | reverse complement strand
AATTGAGCTTTAACGTTACCTGCATTAGCATTATATAAAAATGCATAGAAATAAACAAAAATGCCATAAACAGTGCCGCAGCAAAGCCGACTGTATAAATCCAATGTCCTTCAATGTAGGAATAATACAGCGATATGGCGTTTATTATAATTGCGCCGGCAACATACTGAATAGCCGAAATAGCCAAAGACGGGAAAAAGTTCTTCTTTACGGCATCTTTGAAATCAGAAAATAAAAATACCGGTTCTTCACGAACAAAGTCGCGCGAAACCTTTACTGCGCCGGCTGTAATCGGGCCGATAAGAGCAAACGGCAATAATACAAGTACCCAATAAAAATAATCCAGATAACTATCGGGCAAACCATCGTTTATAGATAATTCACCGTCAGTTACAGATATTTTTGTGAATATAAAATCATTATGCTTTTTATCTATTACCGACCAAGCATCGGTTTCTTTATCATATTCGACAGTAAATCTGTCTTTTTCAATTGTGTTAAGAATGTCGGTAAAATGAGCATATATTTTTTTATTAATTTCGGTGTTATACTTTTTAGCTTCGTAGCTGATTGCCCCGTCGGTTATCACCTCAGGATTAACCGAATTAACCGTTTCAATAAGAGCGCCTATTTTAGGATTGATTTTTGCCATTGTAGCATCGTCAATCTCACAAACACGTATATATTTGTTAACAATACGGGTATATTCGCCGGCCACATGTATGGTGTCAAGATATTTTTCCGTAGCTGTCATTTCCGACAAAGGCGTAATATTATATATGCCTACACACATCGCAATAATCGGAATAAGACAAACGACGTAAAGCATATTAAGGGTACATATTTTCCAAAACTTTGATTTTAAAATTCGAAAAAATTTACCTATTCCCGATTCGTTTTCATCTTTGGATACACCGGGGCCTTCTTTGTTGTAATTAAAAAATTTGCTTAAAAAAGACAATTGAAATCACCTGTTACTGTTTTTGTGCTCTCGGATGGAATTTGTTATAGACCGAGGAAAATTTGTTTTTCATGATATGTGCGTAAACCTGAGTTGAAGAGATATCCGAATGTCCTAACATTTCCTGAATATCCTTAAGCTGGGCTCCGTTTTCAAGCAAATGAGCCGCAAATGAATGACGCAATGTGTGAGGAGTTATATCCTTATTAATTCCGGCTTGCGTAGCGTATTGCTTAATAATTTTCCAAAATCCCTGACGCGTTAATCGCTGACCGTTCATATTAACGAAAAGTGACTTTTCCTCATTGTCGAAAACCGTAATCGCTCTTACGCGACGAACATAATCCTGAACCGCAGAAAGCGCAGAGGCGTAAACGGGAATTATTCTTTCGTTTTTACTGCTACGACAATGAAGTATTCCGACATCAAAAATAATATCGTTTATATCAAGGTTAATAAGTTCCGAAACCCTAATACCCGTAGCGTAAAGAAGCTCAAGCATAGCCTTGTCCCTGCAGCCTTTGGCGTCCTTGGGGTCGGCCTGAGCAAGCAATAAGTCAATTTCTTTATTAGATAAAATCTCCGGCAACTTCTTTTCCGTTTTTTCAAATTTAATTCCGTTGGCGGGATTAGTTGAAGTATAACCTTTGACTACGAGGAACTGATAAAAACAACGAATTGTTGCAACAACTCTTACAACGGTTGAACGGCTCTTCCCCCGTGATTCAAGGAAACTTATATATTCCTTAACAAAGCTGTTGTCAACTTCGGCAATATCGGAAATATCAGTATTAGACACATAGTCAAAATACTGATTAATATCTCTTATGTATGACTCAAAGGTGTTTTGCGATACCTTTTTATCTTCTGTAAGATATTGCTTGAAAAGTTGTTTATAGTCCTTCATTGTTATACCTCTTAAACTAATATATAAATAACTATTTTAAAAATTAATGCTTGTATTAAAGCGGTTGCTAAAACAATAATCAACGAAACAAGAGTTTTTATTACGGTTTCTTTGTTATTATATTCAAAACTTGTTTTGTCATTTAAAAAAGCAACCCGGTAAAGGCGAGAAGAAATTTTCATAGCGTCGTTAATCCTGTAAACGCATAGAAAACAAGTAATAATCCAAAATAACAAAAACGACGAAATAAAAATTAAAGCCCCTGTAAAGTTATACTCGCTGTACAAATAACCGGCAAAGCGGCCGTAAAACAAACATAACAAAAACGGAATAGCATATTCCGTCACCTTACCGAAACAACAATATGCCGAAAAATAAATGGTCACAAAAATTAAAACTTTCGGTAAAAATAGGGCAAAAAAACAGCCGACATATCCGTAATTTTGAGATATCAGCATCAACATCTCAAATAATTCGGACAAATAATCGGTTGTAGAAAAAATCCTGGTCGTTATACAGCCGACTGCGTAAGCAGCAAACATAGTAATAACGACAAATAAAATATTATTAATTTTATTCGTCTTATTTTTACCGTGTTTATAAATTGCAGTAATCATAAAATCAACCCCGTACAAGCTTTATAAATAAATATGCCCGTAAGGGGAAACAAATAACTAAGGTTACATAATATTTTATATGAAAAAAAGATAAGTTCACATAAAACTATTTCCTTATATGATTAACAACTATATATAATATAATACATTTTTCCTTTAATATCAATGCTTTTAGAGTAGATTTATTATTTTTGGATAGTGTGACAAACTTTATGTCAATTAAATTATGTAAATAGTCAAGACTTTATGTAAACTGTGTTATGTAAACCCTATATCTCGTTATACGAGGGTGTTATGTCATCTATCGGTAGATATTCGATTTTTTTAGGTTTTTATTTACTTTTTTACGTTTTATGAAAATTGCATAATCCCTCCCCTTTTTTACGATAATAATTAACAGAATATAAATTAATAAAATAAAGTCTTATTTTTTGATTTTTTGTCTTGACAACAGCGCTATCTGTTGCTATAATAACATGGTCGTTTGATTCATTAGCTCAGTCGGCAGAGCACTTGACTTTTAATCAAGGTGTCCGGGGTTCGAATCCCCGATGGATCACCACGAAAAGCTGTCTTATTAATTTAAGACAGCTTTTTGTTATTTATATATAATTAACCCCTTATTGGAAATCCAATAAGGGGTTTTATAGTTTCTATGAGATTAATACCTTTTCCCAAAGCGATTCATAGTACTCTCTTATCTCTGAATCAAAATCATGGAAATATTGAGCATTTTTAATTAAATCATCCGAAGGATATAAAATCTCGTTTTTATAATAAGTATAATCGGGGTTATTTGCAACCTCTGTATTCGGCGAGGTATAACAAATATATTCAGCGTTTGCAAGCGCAACAGCAGGCTCGCACATGAAGTTAATAAACATCATGGCTGCGTCGTAATTTTGCACTCCCGTCGGAACGCACATTGAATCCACGAATATATTAAATCCTTCTTTTGGGTAAGCAAAGGCTAAATCAGGATTATCCGCAAGCATTGTGTAATAGTCGCCGGCGTAATAAGGAGCAATTGCGGCGTTTCCGCCACCCATCTTATTAAACACCTCGTCCATTACCCTGCCCTGCAGCAAATCGTTTTGCTCGATAAGCAGATCCGCCGCGGCATCCCAGTCGGATTTGTCCTCGGTATTAAGACTTTGTCCGAGCATTAACTGAGCAATAGCAAAGCAGTCGCGGGGGTTATTAAAGGTAAGAATATTATCCTTATATTTTTCGTTCCACATAACGTCCCAACTATTTACAACGCCGTCAACCAGCTTAGTATTATATATAATACCAACCGTGCCTGCATTATAAGCAACAGAATACTCGTTATTCTCGTCAAAAAACAGATTCTTATAATTGTTGTCGATATATTTAAAGTTAGGAATTTGGCTTATATCGAGCTTTTCAAGCATATTTTCCTTACGCATTCGCTCAATCATGTAATCGGACGGAATAACAACATCGTACACGACAGCACCGCTTTTTAACTTTGAATACATTGATTCATTACTGTCGAAATAGTCGTAATTAACCTCAATTCCCGTTAAATTTTCAAACGCGTCGATTACGTCAAGGGTGTCTTCATCTCCGTCGGAAATATATTCACCCCAGTTAAATACATTAAGTTCGGTTCCGGCAAGGTCAGTGGTATATTCCGATTTGAGTTCTGAAAACAATTCGCTATATTTATCCGAAACATTCGGTTTTAAAGTTCCGACCGCGAAAACGCTTAAGCCAACACAAACCGCAACCGTAACACTTACAACGGCTATACGCTTTTTACGTGTCTCGAATGTATTATCGAACCAATCACTGATTTTAGCAGAAACACGGGCGAATATTCCCGCTTTTTGTATATTGCGTGCAGTAGATTTGTTTTCCGAACGGGCTTGAATAAGATTCACTATAATAAGTAAAATCAGTATAGCAAAGAAAATTACGCTTGAAAGCGCATAAATATCGGGTTTTACGGTCTTTTTTGTTGTTTGATTGTAAATAAGCAACGGCAAGGTTTGGAAGCCGATACCGTTCGTAAAATAGCTTATTACAAAATCATCAAGCGAAAGCGTAAACGCCATTATAAAGCCCGAAACAATACCCGACGAAATGTTTGGAAGCACAACCTTATAAAACGCCGACTGCGGTGTACAGCCAAGGTCTTGAGCCGCCTCAACAAGGTTGCGTTCTGTTTGGCGCAGTTTAGGCAATACGTTAAGAATAACATATGGCAAATTAAATGTTATATGCGCGATTAAAATAGTATAAAAACTTAAATACTGCGAAGCGCCGATTAATCGTCCGATGAAAACAAACAATAACATCATCGAAACGCCGGTTACAACGTCCGGATTCATCATGGGTATATTTGTAACCGTCATTATTGCGCTTTTGCCGAACTTTGAGCGCATATTATAAATTCCTACCGCCGCCAATGTACCCAGTAAAGTAGCTATAAGCGCCGAAAGAGCAGCAAGAATTAACGTGTTTTTAAGCGCATTAAGCGTAGCGCTTGAATTGAAAAGTTCACCGTACCATTTAAGCGAAAAACCTTCAAAAATATAGGTGCTTCTTGATGAATTGAACGAGAAAAATATCATTACCGCTATCGGAGCATAAAGAAATATAAACATCAAGACAGAGCATAATCTACCAAATCTTTTCATACGATTATACCTCCGTCATCATCATCCGAAAATCGGTTCATAATAGCAAGGCTTATAAGTATAACTATCATCATTACAAACGAAAGCGACGCACCCATGTTATAACTTAGCGCATCAAACCGTTTTTGTATGATATCACCTATCATCTGGGTTTGAGGTCCGCCGAGTTTTTGAGAAATATAAAACGTGCTTATACTCGGCACGAAAACCATTGTTATGCCCGAAATTACACCGGGCAAACTAAGCGGCAAAATTACTCTTTTCAGCTTGGAAAATCCGTTTGAGCCCAAATCCTCGGCGGCTTCCAGCAAAGAGTTGTCAATTTTAGTCATTACGGTATAAATGGGCAAAATCATATACGGAACATAGTTATACACCATGCCCAGAATAACCGCACCCGAAGTTCCTATAATCTTTAACGGTCCTATACCGAAAATATCAAGAAACGAATTAATAAGTCCTGTTTTTTCCAAAATAGTCGTCCAAGAGTAAGTCCTGATAAGTAGGTTCATCCACATCGGCAACATAACCAACAACATCATCATTTTTTGAGTACTAACCTTTGAGCGGGACATATAGTACGCAACGGGATACGCCATTACAAGAGTTATAGTTGTTGCAACCGCGGCATATACAAGCGAACGTATAAGAACTTCCTTATATTCGCCGATTTTAATTATATACTCAAAACTGAAATTACCTTGAGTATCGGTAAACGCATAGTAAGCAACAATCAAAAGCGGAATAAGAATAAAAAGCGCCGCCCATATAAGATAAGGAGCGTTAATTAGTCTACGGCCAAGGGACGATTTCATGTTTCATCCTCCCCGTCGATTTCGCTGTCACCCATGTGCTCCATTTCGTCACTAAACGTACTGTAATCGCCGAACATACCCGAATATTCCGATTTTTTCATAATATGAATATCCTGCGGCGGAATCGAAATTCCGATAACATCGCCTACAGCGGGCGAATCGGTGGATTGAATCATCCACTTAAAATCGTTAATATCAACGATTATTTCGTAATGAACGCCCTTAAAGGTTATAGACGAAACCGTACCGGAAAGCTGTCCCTTTTCGGGCTCAACAACGTCGATATCTTCGGGTCTTACAACCACGTCAACCGGCTCATTTTTTTCAAAACCAACATCTACGCAATCGAACTTATGGCCGAACATTTCAACCAATCTGTCCGCACGCATAATTCCGTCAAGAATATTACTTTCACCGATAAAATCGGCTACAAATGCGTTTTGAGGCTCGTTATAAATATCTTCCGGTGTACCGATTTGTTGAATACGTCCTTCATTCATTACAACAACTGTGTCCGACATAGAAAGAGCCTCTTCTTGGTCATGCGTAACAAAGATAAAGGTTATGCCGAGTTGTTGTTGGATATTTTTAAGCTCGTTTTGCATGTCTTTACGAAGCTTTAAATCAAGCGCACCGAGAGGCTCGTCAAGCAAAAGAATTTTAGGATTATTAACAAGAGCCCTTGCAATTGCAACACGCTGTTGCTGACCTCCCGACATTTGGTTTGGAAGATGGTTTTCTCTGTTTTTAAGCCCTACTACTTCTAAAGCCTCT
>JBGVDX010000029.1:0-5500 GCA_045119575.1 Acutalibacteraceae bacterium | reverse complement strand
AACGCGTTGTTGGATAAGGTTATTAATATTTATTGTTCCCATTTCACGCTTTCGAGACGGGCAAAGCACCTGAATATCGCCGTCGTTTAGAAAATCATACGCCTCGGGCAAACGTCGGCAGTATAAATCGCAGACCGTATCGGCTCCGTCAAGCGGATTTTGTCGGGCGAGGTAAAAGAAATCAGCGTCCTTACGCGACAGGTCGGGTTCCTCGCCTTTTACGATTTTATGGGCGTTGGTGATAATGGCGCTTTTCATGGCTTGACGGAAAATCTCGGTAAGCTCAACAACGGGCACACAGCCCGACTCGATTACATCGTTTAAAACGTTACCAGCGCCTACCGACGGCAACTGGTCAGAGTCGCCGACCATTATAAGGCGGCTGCCGAACGGCATAGCGGCAAGGAGACTTTCGAAAAGTGTTATGTCAACCATGGACAGCTCGTCCACTATTACAACGTCGCAATCAAGCGGGTTGCGTTCGTTTTTCATAAACACGGGACGGTGGCCCGGGCCCCATTCAACCTCAAGCAGTCGGTGGATTGTTTTTGCCTCGTTTCCGGTAACCTCGGTAACACGTTTTGCCGCTCTTCCCGTCGGTGCGGCAAGACAAAGCTTCATATTCTGTTTTTGGAAAAGGCGGATAATACCGTTTAAAGTAGTCGTTTTGCCCGTACCGGGGCCGCCCGTAAGTACCATTATTCCTCGGGTCATGGCGTTGCGGATGGCTTCTTTTTGCAGGCTTTGGTATTCAATATTCAGCTCGGTTTCAATTTTAGAAAGCTCGGCTTCAATATCAATTTTGCTCGAAAACGACATACGGGACAACTCGGTTACTCTATGGGCACAATAGCTTTCCGCTCGGTACATATACGGCAAATAAGCAAAGGTTTTTCCGCCAGTTTGTGTCATAAAGAGGCGGTTCGCTCCGCACATATATTCGATAATTTCGCTTATTTTTTCGATTTCGATTTCAAGCAGACCCGATGAAAGCTCGGTAAGCTTGTCCACGGGGATACACGTATGGCCGTTTTGCAAATTATGGCGTAAAACATATTCAATGCCTGCGTAAATACGAAAAGAAAAATTCTTTTCAAAGCCAAGCTCCACCGCCATAGCATCAACTTGCTCAAAATTAAAGCAAAGCTCGTCGTTGCAAAGGAAAAACGGGTTTGCCTTTAATCGGTCAACCGACGCGGGGCCAAACAGCTTGTACACCGCCAATGATTGCTCGGAATCAAAGCCGTATTGCGCCAAAAACAGCATTACTTCACGCATGCCGAACTGCCTCATAAACTCGTCGCTTATTTGACGGGCGCGGTGAGCGGTTATTCCTTTTATTATCGTAAGGCGGTGAGGCTCTTTTTCAATTATTTCAAGGGAATTTTCGCCGAAACGTTCAACGATTTTTTTAGCCGTTGCGGGACCTATGCCCTTAATTCCGCCCTCCGACAAATAACGCAAAATTGAGGCGGCGGTGGACGGCATTTTACGCTCACACATTTCCGCTTTAAACTGCCTGCCGAACGATGGGTGTGTATCATATTTTCCCACAAGCAGAAGCTCCTCTCCCACCGAAACCATGGGAAAGGTGCCTACAACGGTTATGAGCTCGACTTCGGTAGAAAGTTCGAGGACGGTAAAGCCGTTTTGCTCGTTATGAAAGGTTATGTATTCAACCGTACCGGCAAGTCTTTCCTCGGACACCGTCCTCACCCCTTTTTTATAAAATAATTTGCGAAAGTCTATCGTTTATGTTGCATATCTCGACAAACGGTTTTGAGTTAGCAACCGTTTCGGCTATCCGTTTTGTTTCACCGTCGATGTCACATTCAACCGCTATTACTCGGTCGATTCCGCAGGTTTCCGCAATTTCTATACCGTGGCGTAAATCCATTTCAGCCGTTCCGTTTTTTATCGGTACAAACAAAAGGCTGTTTTCGATATGGTTTTTTCCTATTATCAACGACCACATAAAACGGATTAAACACGACAGCCCGTAAACAGCAAGCAAGACAGTAACACCAAACAAAATTATTTCAGCCATAATACTACGCCCCCGTAATTAATATATTCGAAAGCGAGTTTTTTGTGTTTAATTAAAACACAGACCGTCCGAAGACGGTCTGTATGCGGTTTAAATTTAAGATTGCTCAATATCGGCGGTGTATTTTCCCGCTACCCAAAGGGAATTATGATTAAGCACTTGGATTGTTACGGCAACGCCGCTGTACCCGCCCCGATTATACGACGCAAGGTCGGCAATTACCAGAATATCATCGGCTGTTACCCGACGAAGCTCAGTCGACGGGCCAATCACAGTTACGTCAAAGCTTTCCATAGTAGCGGTAAGCCCTTGGGAAACGTTGCTGGGACTGAAACTGTTATTAGTTACGGTAATCGTTTTTGACGCTACCCCGCTCAGATTGAGGTTTACGGTAACCTCGGTAATTCCGTCGCTGCTTGTTATGGATTCGGGCATAACTATGCTTTGAGTAAATTCGGTTGCATCAGGCGTAATATTGGCAAAATCAATCGGTTCAAGTTCAACAGATTTAAGCTTTTCGATAGCCTTTTGAGGGCCTTTTACAACAACCGACGCAATATCGGTGGTTGCTTTTATCGGATTATTTTTCGGTGCGTTAATAAAGGTTGCTACAACCGGAACTTCCTTTTTCATTAAAATCGGAACGGTAATATTCGCTTTGTCAAATTCGAGGAAAACATAGCTGCTGTCTATGTTTTTTCCGTTTTGGTCAAATAAAGCTATACTGCCTTCAAATTCGGACGAATCGTTCAAAAGCTGGTTAACCTCTGCTTCGCAAACAACCGAAGCTATTTTATCAATTACCGACTGAGCGCCGGTGATTTTAATTTGCGAGAATTCGGTGTCGGTAACCTTGGGCGCGTCGGCAATAAGTCCTTCAGGAGCGGAAACGTTATTCGCCTTTGCCGTTACGTCAAAAATTTCGCCGTCGCGGTTAAAAATATCGGTCATGACCGTGACCTGACTCATGCTCATGTCAACAACGGTAAAGTTGCGGTTATCGCTGCCGTCAAGGGTCCATGTTTTTACACCCTGACCGGTTACGTTAGCGACAACATTAACGTCGCTTGCAGACAAAGACGCAATGTACGCGGTTTTGCCCGAAACGGTGACGTCAACTTTTATATCGTTGTTCTTAATTACCTCGTATCCGTCAGCGGATAATGATGGCGATACTCTAAATGTTACGGGCACACCCGAAATATCTCTTGTAGAAACGGGGTTGTACACCTGAGACAAGTTAAACCAAAGAATAAACGACGCAATTAATGACAAAACAGCCAAAAGTCGGTTGCTTTTAAGAAGGCGGGACAAAAAATTACTTATTTGCGTCATTTTTGTTGCCTCCTATCGTCTTAATACGTCCGAAAATTGAACGGTCATCGTTATCAGCAAAGTCGGCTAAGAGTTCGCGTGTAAGCAATTCCCTTAAAGTGACTACGTTGAAATCGCGACGGAGCGTGCCGTTCATGGCGACCGAGATTGTACCCGTTTCTTCCGACACAACAACTACAACAGCATCGGAATTTTCACTCATGCCGATTGACGCTCTGTGACGGGTGCCGAGTTCCTTTTTTAAGTTATTATTTTGGGTAAGCGGCAATATACAGCCGGCGGCATAAAGTCTACCGTTTCTGACAATTGCGGCGCCGTCATGTAACGGGGTTTTCGGATAAAAAACGTTGCCCAAAAGTTCGGTTGTTATATCGGCGTCGATAACCGTACCGGTTTTTATTATATCGCCAAGACGGGTTTTGCGTTCAAATACAATAATTGCGCCGGTTTTTGTGCTTTGGAAGCTTTGGCAGGCGCGGCTTACGGCTTCAATAGAAGCTTCTATAGCCGCAACGTCGGCCGACTTTGCCTTTTTACCGATTAAGCTGATGTTTGTACGGCTTACAAGTTCAAGCGCGCTGCGTATTTCAGGTTGGAAAGTAACAGCTAACGCGATTACTCCCTGGCCGATAACTATGTTCAGCATTGAATGGAGGGCTATCATATCAAGCCACGAGGAAACGGCCCATGCGGCGACAATTATAAGCACGCCGTAGGTAAGTTGCTTTGCTCGTGTTTGACGTACGATTTGAACAAGCTTGTAAATTATAAACGCGACGATAATAATATCAAGAACATCAATAATATCCGAGGATTTCATAACCAGCATAAACTGGGTGAACCACGACTGTATTACCTTAAATATACCGCTCATTCAAACACCTCCTACAATTACATTCCTTTTTATTTTAACAATAATATGAGATATAATCAATAAGTTTTTTTCATACATTTTAAAGTTTTTTTATAGCAGTTTATACAATTGCATATGTTATCGCTTTAATGTATAATAAGATTATTGTAAAGTAGGTGGTTTTTATGTTAAGAATAGGTCACGGATACGACGCTCACAGGTTCGCCGCAAACCGAGAGCTTATTCTCGGCGGAGTTAAAATCGAATACGAGCTCGGTTTGCTCGGTCATTCCGACGCCGACGTTTTGGCTCATGCGATAAGCGACGCCCTTTTCGGCGCCGCCGCACTCGGCGACATAGGCGCTCACTTCCCCGACAACGACGAAAGGTACAAAGGCGCCGACAGCATGATGCTGTTAGAAAAAACTGTCGAAATTTTACGAACTGACGGATATAAGGTGATTAACATTGACGCAACCGTCCTTGCTCAAAAACCGAAGCTTGCGCCGCACATTTTAGCTATGCGTGAAAACATAGCGAATAAAATCGGTTTGCCGCTTGACTGCGTCAGCGTAAAGGCTACGACCGAGGAAGGCATGGGCTTTACGGGCCGGCTTGAAGGTATCGCCGCTCACTGCGTTTGCCTTATAGAAAAGGAGTAACTAATTATGCAATATAAAATGGTATTTGCGATAATCAACACAATGGACCGCAAAAGCATCATTGACGGGCTCATTTCCAAGGGATATCACGCAACTCAGCTTAACAGCATAGGCGGATTTACCGGCAAGGAAAGCATTTGTATTATCGTCATCACAAGCGAGAGCAACGTTAACGACGTTATCCTCACCATGAAGGAAAATTCCGTTTCAAGAAAAATCGAAGTCCCTGAAGACAGGCAGGCTATCATAGCCGACGGCATTGACCGCGCCGAGCTTTTATCGGCCAAAATTTCGGGTACGGTTGTTTCGGTTATTGACGTCGACAAGTTTATTCACATAAACGATTTGTTCGATAAAATTTAATTATGTAAACCGATAACGCTATTTAACACCATGCTTCTTTGTTTGAAGCATGGTGTTTTTATGTTAACCTATTTATACATCATTCCCGGAAGTATGCTTTCTCGGTCGGAGCGGGACGGCACCTTTATATCGCCCATAAGAGACGCCGCCGTTACAATTTTTTTACCGAAACGATTTCTTAAAGCATCAACCGTATCGTCTATGCTTTTTTGTTTATCGAAACGGGATAAATCGGTGAAA
>JBGVDX010000028.1:0-2376 GCA_045119575.1 Acutalibacteraceae bacterium | reverse complement strand
GAGCTTTTTATCAACGAGTTAAAAGGATAAGTAATATGAAAATTACTGCATTTGCTTTTGCAAAGGTTAATTTATTTTTAAAAGTGCTTGGTAAAAGAAACGACGGACTGCATAATCTTGATATGGTTATGCAGTCTGTTTCGCTTGCCGATAAGGTTACGGTAACGACCGATAAAACAATCGGTTTGACGGTTGTTTGTGACGGCGCTGAAATTGAGGATAATATAGCCGAAAAAGCTGCTTTAAAGTATTTTGAAAAGGCTGAAATGGCCGTTCCGAATATTAAATTTGAAATTGAAAAACATATTCCGATAAGCGGTGGGCTTGCGGGAGGCAGCGCTGACGCGGCGGCGGTTTTGGTTTTATGCAACCGAATATACGGCAAGCTCAGCGAAACCGATCTTATCGAACTCGGCGGTACAATCGGCTCCGATGTTCCGTTTTGTATGGTCGGCGGTTGCGCCAGAGTTTTCGGCTTCGGCGACGAAATTAATGCGGTCAATTCAAAGAGTAAGTATACGATGGTGCTTGTTAAAGCGGGGCAAAAACGCTCAACCGGTCACATGTACTCTTTGATTGATAGCCGTGACGAGCACATTATAGCCGACGCAGATAAGTTAGTTAGCAACTTGCAAAATAACGACGATGCCTTTTGCGAGCATATAGCTAACGATTTTACTGCGCTTTGGGATGACGAAATTTCAAAAGAGGTTTGCGATACGCTTTATAAAGAAGGCGCTGCGGCGGTTTCGTTAAGCGGTAGCGGACCGACCTTTTTCGGTATATTTTTTGACGAAAATAAGGCAAATGAATGCTATGATAACTTAAAAGCGAAATATAGCGAAACATATATTTGTACCCCTGAAACCACTGGAATTAAAATCGTTGATTAAAAACTAATTAAACATCCAATACTTTCCGTAAAGAAAGGTTGGATGTTATTTGTTTATAAAAAAGTATTTACTTAAAAATGTATCCGTTGTCTTATCGTGTGTTGTAATTTTTATGTGTCTTATTTCTATGTCAAAGTTTAATGTATCTTGTGATAAAATCAAAGACGACGTTTTAAGATTACACATACGTGCTAACTCTGACAGCGAATTTGACCAAGAACTTAAGTTAAAAGTGAGAGACAGGATATTAAACGATACGGGTGACATGTTTTACAGCGTAATGACCTATGAAGAGGCTGTTGAAAAAACAAATGAAGCTTTGCCGAAAATAATTGAGTCAGCCAAAGATGAAATTAAAAATCAGGGTTACGATTATGAAGTTAAGGCGAACCTTGATTATTCCTATTTCGGAACAAGACATTACGACGGCTATACGTTGCCCGCGGGAAATTACATGGCGCTTAATTTAGAAATAGGTGAGGGAAAAGGTCAAAATTGGTGGTGTGTAATGTTTCCGTCGATTTGCTTGTCATCGGCAACAAAGCTTGATGATAAACTTGATAAAGATGAAATAGAGGTTATAACAGACTACAGCGGTTATAAGGTACAATTTAAACTTGTTGAGTTATATGAAAATATTAAGCAAAAATTTAAGGCGGAAAGTTAAACTTTCCGCCCGTTTTGTTATAATTCGTTTTTTCTGACCGCCCATAATTCGTTAAAAACGGCTATGTGTCGGGGAGTGATAACTCTATCCTCGTGTACGCTGCCGAAATACCAACGCTTGAATTTACATGAACGATTAATTTCGTCAAGATAGCCGTTAAGCTTGTTGATTCTGTCGGCTTGTCCTAATCGGAGCAAAATAGAGCTTTTTACAAGGGTCGGAGGCTCATGAGTAAGAATAACATCTACTTCACAACCGGCTTCGTCAATAGCCTCGGCGCCCGCAGCCATTTCTTCAGTAGACGGCAGCTCGTCTCTCCACCAAGTTTCATGCTCGGTACGGAGTTCTTTATCGGGGCTTTCGCCTCCGCCAAAGGTGAAGTAACGCAAACCTTCTATGTTGAAAATTTGACCTCTGCACATATGGAAAAGATTACCGAATATTCGGTGTACACGACCGCCTTTCCAAACGGTTTCACGGTACTTGCTTAACAGGTCGTAATTTTCGTGTGTACCGTCAAGGAAACAAACAGTATATTTTCGGCTTCCTAAATAATCAAGCAGCTTTTTTTCCTTTTCTCCGCCCGACCATATAAATCCGAAATCTCCGCAAATGATAAGTGTGTCGCCCTCTTTAAGTTTACGCATGTTTTTATCGTAAAGGCGGTCTTCATCTCCGTGCATGTCACCGGTAATATATACCAAAACGCTTACCTCCTAAAAATAACAATAAAAAAGTGGATAAAAAGACTTTATTTCTTGAATATTTTTGCTATAATTATATAAAAGTACTTTAAAACTTATTTATAAATATAAT
>JBGVDX010000027.1:0-4310 GCA_045119575.1 Acutalibacteraceae bacterium | reverse complement strand
TCGGTATACAGTGCAAAAGTAACCGGCATTGTCAGCTGATTGGAGAGAGGGGACTTAATCGATCATGAAAAAGACATTTTTTAGACTTTTATCATATGCTTTGACGGTAATTATGCTGATGATATCCGTCAATTGTCTGTTCGGAATAACCGTTTATGCCGACACAGTAGAACGCGACAGCGGCAACATGCCAAAATGGATCTTTGACCCTGAAAAATGGGATGATATCACCGAAAACATCTATTTGCTTGCTGACGGCTCTACCCGTTTTACAAATACATATACATATGACTTTGGCACCGACCTGTCCAATTCCGAGTTTACAGTGGATATGAAATCCAACGGAGACTGGTCACTTGCTCTTCGTACAGATGCCAACTGCACCAGTGGATATATTATCGGCTGTACGGGAGACTCACTGTATATTAAGAAGATTGGCTCATCTATAATGCTTGCCCGTTGCGCAAACAACAAGCTTGCCAACTTCAATAAGATGGAATGGCACCGTTACACTGTTAAGTTTGAAGATTACGAAGGCTATACCGTTCTTTCTATGAAGGTTGACGGCGTTCAGGTTCCTTTTATTGACGGCTTTAGCTTTTCGCCGAGTAAGGGATTCGAAGCGCTTGACATTTATGACACCGATGTAGCTGTTATCGGCGGCTCGCTTTGGGACTACGCTCCTATTCAAACCGGCAACACATACATGAGAATAAAGCCTTCCATTGACGGCGGTAATAATATCAATCCGATGACTGCCATTTACCTGCGCTCCATTGACCAGTCGCTTGAGGGCAAAAAAGACGTATACCGTATTGCTATGATCGGCGACTCCATAACTCATGCAAACGCTCTTGAGGACGGCGTGTGGAAGGTTACATACGGAAAATGTCTTAACGAGCTGCTTGGAAATACATACGACGTATATAACGGCGGCGTCAGCGGCGCACACGCTCTTGCCCGTAATACAGGCTTCCCGTACAAGGTTCAGTGCCAGTACACATTTACGAGCAACTTTGATGCCGATCTTTTCCTGATAATGCTTGGTACAAACGACGCAAATTATATTAAAGACAGCACTACAGGCGAGCTGCTTACCGGAGATGCACTGGAAGAATGGCATCAAAAGTTTAAGGCCGATTATAAGGCTCTTATTCAGCATTATGTTGATACAGGCAAACCGGTCGTTATCTCTGCTGCACCGTATAATACAAATACATCGTGGCCCGAAGGCGCAGTAAAGACTACATCCGATTGGGGTAAAGAAGTAGCTGCGGAAATGGGACTTCCGTGTGTTGATATGTGGGCGTTCGTTAATGGACATGACGACTGGCTGAAAGACGGCTGTCATCCCAACGCTTTAGGATATGAAAACATGTCTAAGCATATGTACGAATTCCTTACCAATTCTGAGGATATCGACCTCACAAAGACCGACTATACCGATCTTGCAACACCGGACAGAAGTGATTACATATATGAAGAGACATTGACATCTTTTGACGGCTCGTTTAATACCAGCACCTTTAATTCATACGGAGAATCTAAAACCAGCTCTGCTACTGATCTTAGATATATTAACGGCGATGTTAGCGCCAACCAGGGCGCAGTCAGCTTTGCTAACTATAACCTGGGTGAAAAGTGGAGTGTTGACTTCTCTTACCAGTCAACCACCAGCGGCAGCGCAACCATTCTTTCAGGTGAATATAGCTGGGATAATTACCGTTATTCATCGTTTAAGGTAGGCCCGCTGGATTTCAGGGTCTATCACTTTCGCGACAAAGACGGCAACTATTACTATGGATATCGCTTATTTATGGTCAACACCGAGCTTTGTGAACCGAGTATTACCGATTCATTTACAGCGGCCGCATCGTATAATATCGATTATACCGCCGGCACAATCAAAATTACTCGTACAAACGATAATGTAGTGCTGTTTGATGTCGATTATGCGCCTATGTATAAAGTCGTAGGAGCCAACTACTCGTTTGACAATGTCAAGCTGGCTATATGCTCCTATGAATATAATGCATATACGTACTGGACATCTCTGAAGGTAGAGTCCAAGAATACTGTAGTAAACGAGTACGATATAACAAATACCGATTTGGGACATATCGAGCTTGCTGATGAACTGTTTGATAACACAGCTAAACATTATGTGGGAGAAAAGCTTGTTCTTAATGCTGTTTGCGATGAATACGGATGCGCATTCATAAAATGGGTAGACGGCAACGGTAATAAAGTATCCTCCAATCCGCAATATGTTGTAAACTTTACCGGTGAAAAGGTTACGCTTAAAGCCATATTCTCAAGTTATGTATCATACGCCGAAATGAACGTTACAGCCTCTGAAGGAGGAAGCGTAACCATTAACGGAGCGCCGTATGATATTACAGCCGATTATCTTGTCGGTGCGGACGCTTTGCTGAGCGCAATACCGAATAGCGGATACAAATTTGTTTGTTGGAAGGATGCAAGCGGCAATGTCGTATCCGCCGATGCTGAGTGGAACATGATACTGCCGAAATATGCCGACTATGTCGCTGTTTTCGCTCCTATATCTGCCACAGCCGATGTTACCGTAATGTTCTGTAACCGAGTTGGCCAGATAGTAGCAACAATTACGGTTGCTGCAGGCAACAGCGTTACTCTTCCGTCCCTGCCGTCATCATACGGTTATGATTGCACAGGCTGGATGATAGACGGTCAGATAAAAGCAGCCGGAGAAACCGTTTCAATCGATTCAGACACTGTTGTTTTTGCCGCCTTTAAAAAGACTGCGGCGAAATACACCGTATCTGTTTCGGGCGGTACGGTCAATGGCCTCACTTCGGGACAGTATGACTATAATACCAAGGTCACGGTTGTGTTTGACAGCTTAGTTTTGGACGAAGGCGAGATCTTCTGCGGTTGGCATATCGTCGGAGCCAAGAACGAAAGCGACATTATCAACTATAACCAGTCGTATTCGTTCTATGTAGGCGCTAATGTTGAGCTTACGGCAATTGTCGGCAATAGTGAAGCCGTTTCCGTTCCCGTTATCAGCGTAACCGATGTATCTCTTGTCAACGGCGGCAAATATGCTACATTCCTTACCGAGCGTGCATTACCGGCAGATTATACTCTGGTTGCATCAGGCGTAATTTATACCGCCGATGTAACAAATGCGAATGCTCTCACATTGAATAATACCGCCGCGACCGTTCACAGCCGTAAGGGTATTTATACATCCGCAAACGGCCAGTTCAGAATGACCCTTTCATCCAGAGACGGTTCATCTATAACGGTATATTTAGCTGCATACCTGACTTATATTGATGATTTGGGCAATGTCAATACCATTTATTCCGATGTATATAATGCAACCACCGTTTCAACAAGCGGATCGCAGGATATAATCGAAGATTTAGAGGATAATTTCTAATATCGGAATAAAAATCAAAAAAATAAATAACCCCCGATTTGCCGCGGCTCTGTTTACCGTCCGGCGAATCGGGGGATGTTTTTATACAAATTCAAATAATCTTTTCAACGTTAAAGATATCGTCGAAAAAAGCGAAATTTCAAGCAATTAAGTGGGTTTCATCGACAACCACGTATTGAATTTGACCTAAAACGTATTTATAGGCTTTTTGTGCGAGGCTTAAAGGGGTTTAAAATGGTATCTGAGACTCGAAATGCTTGCAAAATTTTCAGTAGCTTTGATAAAAGTAGCTTATGGCGCCCTTTTTGCAATTTCTTTTGCCCGCGGTTATCCAAATGCTTGTTGCGGCCCTTTTTAAAAGCAGTTTTTCACAGCTTTGTAAGTTGTAGCTTTTTACTTTGATAAGCTTTTTAAAAAAGTTGGACACATCATCCGGAAAATTACCAAAATGATGTGTCCAACTTGATTTTTTATTGAATTTTAACTAAGGTCTTTCAAAAAGCCTTGAAAACTCTTATTTCTTGCTTGCCTCTTCAATAGCAACTGCAACGGCAACGGTAGCGCCAACCATCGGGTTGTTACCCATACCGATGAGTCCCATCATCTCAACGTGAGCCGGAACAGAGGAAGAACCTGCAAACTGAGCGTCAGAGTGCATACGTCCCATGGTGTCTGTCATGCCGTAAGAAGACGGGCCTGCTGCCATGTTGTCGGGATGGAGTGTACGGCCTGTACCGCCGCCCGAAGCAACCGAGAAGTACTGAACTCCGTTCTCAACACACCATTTTTTGTAGGTGCCTGCAACCGGGTGCTGGAAACGAGTCGGGTTGGTGGAGTTACCGGTGATGGAAACGCCAACGTTTTCAAGCTTCATGATAGC
>JBGVDX010000026.1:0-2038 GCA_045119575.1 Acutalibacteraceae bacterium | reverse complement strand
CACTGACATATATATTATAGCACGACGCCTTTACGAAGTCAACAAAAAGCGTACCGAAGGGGGTACGCAAATCGGCCTTGTATTGTATAGTAACAATTTAACGAAAATTAAGAATAAAGGCTGAAAAATAAAGGAGGTCGCAAAAAATGAACACCAAAAACTTTATATCTTCAAAAGGTCGGGTCTTGTCCCCGTCCTTTGATGAGACCGTCGGGGAGGTGACAAGACAGCTTGAAGTAGAGTGCCTTGAAAGTCGAGGATATAATAAGCCTCAAATTTTGGAAATCTGTATGATAATCGCAGAAATATATATGCGTAATCCTAACGGTTCCGTAAGAATTGGGGGAGAGCTGCTCGACAATTCGATTGTACAACAAGTATATAAAAAGCTCACAGCAGAGCATATTGAGCTGGTTATTGATAATTTTTCGCGTACCACTACGGTGATTCGCAATAAAAAACAATATCTTAGGACCGCGCTTTATGCTTCGGTGTTCGAGCTTGAAGCACACTATGCTAATCTCTTTGCTTCAAGGCAGGGCACATCATGATAGCGGAAAAGAAAATCAAGAGCGGCCCGCTTCTTGAAGTGGATTTTTTTCCGGCGTTTAATGACGGAAGGCGTTTGCCGTCTCGGATGCCAAAGAGCAAAGCGACAACAGAGGCGCAAGCAAAGTACAATCGCAATCAATTAGTGAAAAAGACCATTCACATGGTAAATGCTAATTTCGACAGCGAAGATATATTCATGGCGCCTACATACGAGACTGATTTTGCGCCTTTGGAAGAAGAACAGGCGTATAAAGATATAAGCAATTATTTGCGACGTATCAAATATGCTCGCGAATCGGCGCTGAAAAGGGTAACAAAGGAGCTTGCGAATTTGCCGAACATCCCCATATTCAAAGATATGCGGCAGCGGCTTAAAAAACAACAACGGAAGCTTCGGGCGCCGTTTAAATATTATTACACAATCGAGAAAGCAATTTATAAAACAGGGCGGCACCGTGGGAAGCCGAACTATCACATTCACCTGTTTTGCGCCGGCGGGCTTGACTCTAAAGAATATGAGCGACAATGGCCAACGGGGTTAAGAACGAATGCAAATCGTTTTCAACCTGAAAAATTCGGCCCGGAAGCGGCGGCAAGATATATTTGCAAAGAGCCCGAGGGCAAGCGACGGGTAAAACATTCGCGAAATCTCATAAAATTTGACCCGCCACCAGCCAAACCGGCGGGCATATCTCGCGCAGGGCTTGAAAGGATAGCCAAGCAAAGAGTTGATGACGCTGCTTACTGGGAGCGTAAATATAAGGGTTATAAGTTCGTGCGATGCTTTCCTCGCTTTAATCCATATAACGGTTATTGGTACATATCAGTAATCATGTATAAGAGCAGTTCCGACCCGCCGCCGTGGAAAATCGACGACTGGCTGAACGAATAAAAAAATAAAAAGGAGCACTGACAAAAAAATGAATGAAAGAATTAATCAAATCAAAGAAAAACTTAACGAGCAAGAACGGGCGGTCACCGGACGAGCCGAAGATGTAATGAAATCGGCTGTTAAGGAAGCGCTAATCAACTTTTGCAAACAATCAGCCGAGTTTGCGGAGACTGTAGCTTCGACCGAGAAAACCTTTGCCGATTGCATGAAAGCCGTTGCTAAAAATCATGGTAGCTGCATCAGCGACATAGAAGCATATCGAAGGGCGGTTGCCTTTTATATGGACGGCGCAGAAGTAGAGTTTTCAATGACGGTTAAGGTACCCGGTAAAAACAACATCACCTTCGTAAACTTTATGGACCTCATATAGCGGAGGTCGCGAGATGAACAGAAAACTTATAGAAAAGGTTAAGACAGAAAAAATCCTTAAAAAGGGAAATGTCATTTCTGCTTGTGTTGTTGAAAATACGCTTGTTATCGATTGCTTTGCCGAAAAAGAATTTCAAGGCAGGTATTGCTTAGAGCAATCCGGCCGTCACGTAGCATACATTGACGGGAACTGGTGCATACGTTCCTTGGACGCTATGTTTAGAT
>JBGVDX010000025.1:0-6470 GCA_045119575.1 Acutalibacteraceae bacterium | reverse complement strand
GCATAATTTTATCAAGGATTTTGCCACGTATCCGTGAGGATTACTTAAAAATAGTAAAGGCGAATCAGCCCGCCGATCCCCCCGAAAACATTATTGCAAAAACAACCAACCGCGCTTCAAACAGCGGCGTTGTTATCGAGGGAATAGACAACTGCCTTATCAAGTTATCCCGTTGTTGCAACCCCATTCCCGGCGACAGCATCGTAGGCTTCATTACCCGCGGTCACGGCGTTTCCATTCATAAACGTGAATGTCCGAATGTGCCGCAAAACTTTGCCGACTGCGAGCAGCCGGAGCGTTGGATACCCGCCCGTTGGGGAGAGCAATCGTCTAAGCAGTTTGTTGCGGGACTTTACATTTTCGCCTTTGATAAATTCGGTCTTATTGCGGATATTTCGACGGCGATAGCCAATATGCGTGTTGGAATAAACCGTATCAGCACCCATGCCATGAAAAACGGCAATTATTCAATTGAGCTTGAGGTTTTTGTCGAAAGCCAGGAACAGATTAAGTCGATTATTGCCCGTCTTATGAAGGTTGACGGAATTATTTCGGTTGACCGCCAGAAAGGTTAATTTTAGCTTATGAAATGTGTAATTCAGCGCGTATTAAACGCCTCCGTCACCGTCTGCGGAGAAACGGTAGGAAGCATAGAAAAAGGCTTTTTACTGCTTTTAGGTGTTGCCGACGGCGATACCGAGGCTCAGGCGGAAAAGCTGGTTAAAAAAATAATCGGTATGCGTATTTTCGAGGACGAAAACGGCAAAATGAACCTCTCAATCGGGGACATTGACGGCGAAATTTTAGCCGTAAGCCAGTTTACGTTGCTTGCCGATTGTAAAAAGGGCAACCGCCCGTCATTTACGGGAGCCATGCGACCCGAAGAAGCCAACCGATTATATGAGCTGTTCGTAAAAATGCTTGTTGACGGCGGAGTTAAAAAGGTTGACAAAGGTGTTTTCGGCGCCGATATGAAAGTGTCGCTTATAAACGACGGCCCCGTAACCATTATTCTTGATACGGAGACTTTATAAATGAAAATCGAAACAATTTATCTTGGCGGATATGCTTGTAACAGCTATATTTTAACCGACGAGAAAAGCGGCGAAGTTGCCGTAATTGACCCCGCTTTTTTTACACCCCAAATGAAAGCGAAAATAGAGCCGATTAAGGATAAGGTTAAATATATTTTGCTTACCCACCGCCATTTTGACCATTTGCTCGGCGTTTTCGGCGTAAAGAAAATGTGTAAAAACGCGAAGGTCGCTATCCATACCCTTGACGCCGACGGACTCCGCTCAAAGGAAAAAAGCCTTTATACCTCCTTCGCGGTTGAATTGCCGCATGAACAAACCGAGTCTGAACCCGATATTCTGCTTTCCGACGGCGACGAAATTACCCTCGGCGAGCTGACCTTAAAGGTTATGCATACCCCCGGCCACTCGGCGGGCAGCATAATGTATATCGTAGACGATGTTATTTTCAGCGGCGATACTATTTTCGACGGCTCAATCGGCAGGTGCGACCTTGAAACGGGCAGTATGCATGACATGCGAATGTCGTTGCGTAAAATCCGTGATATGAAGGGCGAATATACCGTCTATCCGGGTCACGGAAACTCCATGAAAATGAAAAACTGAAATTAAACGGATTATAAATTATGGTTTTATATATTTCGGGACACGGGTTTCGGTATGAACTTGAAAACATTTGCCGACTCTTTTTCCCATTCGACAAAATAGAAGTAAAAACGGAATCGGATAACCGTTCGGATACCCGCGCGGTTCATGCTGTAAGAGAGGGCGGCTCGCTTACCGTTCGCTTTTATGACGGCGATTTTGCGGCCGAAAAAACCGATTGTGTCAGCCCCGATATCGACGGCTTTGACGACGAATGTGAACGCCTTTTCGCCGTAATGATGTACGGAATTTTCTCCGACTATACGGGCATGACGCCTAAATGGGGCATACTTACGGGAGTAAGACCGGGCAAGCTTATGCGCCGCATGAGCGATAACGAGGGTGAGGAAAAGGCGCGCCGATACTTTTCGGAAAAACTGCTTGTAAGCAACGAAAAAATCGACTTAGCGTTGGAAGCGTCGCGAACCGAGCAAAGCATAATTGAGCTTTCCCGACCCGACAGCTTCAGCCTTTACGTTTCGGTGCCCTTTTGCCCGACAAGGTGCAGCTATTGCTCCTTTGTATCCCATTCGGTTGAGCAGGCGAAAAAGCTTATCGAACCGTATACAAAGCTTGTTTGCGACGAAATCGCCTATACGGGCGAGATAGCGAGAAAATTAGGGCTTCATCTTGAAACGGTTTATATCGGCGGAGGAACACCGACGGCGATTTCCGCCGACCAGCTCGGCCGAATTATGACGGCTGTAAACGGCAACTTCGATTTATCCGATTGCCGCGAATTTACGGTTGAGGCGGGACGTCCCGATACCGTAACCGACGAAAAGTTGGCCGCTATTATGGAAAACGGCGCTACAAGAATAAGCATAAATCCGCAAACTATGTGCGATAAGGTGCTTGAAAATATCGGACGTAAGCATACCGCCGAACAAACGGTTTCGGCCTTTAATATGGCAAGACGCCACGGTTTTGACAACATAAATATGGATTTAATAGCCGGACTTCCCGGTGATTCATACGAAACCTTTAAAGATACGATGGCGAAAATTTCGGAATTAGACCCCGAAAGCGTTACGGTGCATACACTGTCAATGAAGCGCTCGTCAAAAATGACTACGGGCGGCGATTTGCCCGACGTAGAGGTAGGAAAAACGGCGGACAAAATGCTAAGATATGCAAAGGAAAGCCTTTCAGCCGACGGAATGAAGCCTTATTACCTTTACCGTCAGTCACGCACCGTCGGAAACCTTGAAAACACGGGCTTTGCGAAAAAAGGCTTTGAGGGACTTTACAATATCTATATAATGGACGAGACGCATACCATACTTGCTTGCGGCGCCTCGGCCGTCACAAAGCTTAGAGCCGCCGACGGATATATCGAGCGAATTTTTAACTATAAATACCCTTACGAGTATATTGACCGATTTGAGGAAATGATAAACCGTAAGTCGGGTATTGAAAAATTTTATAACGAACACCCTATTAAATAAAAGGAGAGATTATTATGGCAACATTTGAAGACGCAGTAGTAAAAACAAAGGAATATTTTGACCTTGCGTGTCAAAAAACAGAAGAATTTGTTGACGTGCAAAAGCTTAAATACGAAGCCGCAAAGGTTCGCAGCGCAGTAAAAAAGGATTACGAAACGGTCGGCCGTATGCATTACGACGAAATTAAAAAAGGCAGAGATAACGCCGACGTAATTAAGGTAATTATCGACGATATCGACGATAAAAACGCTTTGCTTTCCCAAATCGAGGATAAAATTCGCGAAGCAAAGGGCGGAAACTGCTGTGACGGTTGCGGAACCCAGAATTCCGACGATTCCGATTATTGCAGAAAATGCGGTAAAAAGCTTTAATTAGGACTGATAAAAAATGAATATTAAAAAAATCGGTATAATTGTTGCCGATGATATGGAATATGCCCCCTTTGTGCCCATTGCGGAGAAATACGGCGCCGAAGCCGATACTTTGCTGGGCAGACAATGTCACCGTTTTTCGCTTGTAAAAGGGGATAATATCCTTGACGTAATGACGGTGCATTGCGGCATAGGCAAGGTTAACGCCGCTACAGCAACCGCCTTTGCGATAAAAGAGGGCTGCGATTATATTATAAATACGGGGCTTTCGGGCGGAATTAACCATATCGGCCGCGGTATGATTACCTTGCCCGACCGCCTGCTTGAATATGATTTTGATTTAACCGTGCTGGGGTACAAATTTGCCGAAAAGCCTCAGCAGGAGTACATTTATAAGGCCGACGATCGCCTTAACGCCGTTTTTACGGAGCTTTGTCCCGACGTTAAAATCGGTACAATGGTTACGGGCGACAGATTTGTCAGCGACAGCCGCTTAAAAGCCGAGCTTATTGAACGTTTTGACGCCGTAAGCTGCGACATGGAATCGGCGGCGGTTGCCTCGGTTTGCCATGCGGCGGGAACACCCTTTACCGCCGTGCGCCGTATTTCCGACGACGCGGGCGAAACCGCGGGCGAAACATACAGAGAGATGAACGACCTTGCCGAAGCAACCCTTGCCGAAATCATAATGGCAGGACTTGAATTCATGATTGACGGCGATAGGCTGTTTTAAGGAGTGTAAAAATGAACCAAGTAAAGAAGCGAAAGCATCAAAACCTGATTCAAGGCTCGCTTATACTGGGCGTTGCGACGGCGCTTGTAAAGGTAATCGGCGCTATTTACCGTATCCCGCTTAACGGTATACTCGGCGGCGACGGCGGCGGCGCGTTCAGCCTTGCTTACGACATATATCTTCCGATTTACACAATAGCAATGGCGGGCTTGCCGGTTGCCGTTTCAAGAATGGTCGCCGAAAGCGTGTCGGAGGGCAGATTTAAGGACGCAAGAGCCCTTTTAAAGCTTGCAAGAAAGGTTTTCCTTGTAACGGGACTTCTTTGTCTTGCCTTGCTTTTGGTTGCCGTACCTATTTACGTTAACGGCATTAACCGACCCGACGCATTGTGGTCAATGCTGGCAATTACGCCGTCTATACTTTTTTGTTGCATGATGTCGACCTACCGCGGATATTACGAGGGATTGAGAGACATGTACCCTACCGGCATTTCGCAGGTTATTGAAGCTTGCGGAAAGTTGTTTGTCGGACTCGGCTTTGCTTATGCGGTTAAAGAGTTTCTCTATGCCGAATTTGAGCGCAGCGGCACGGTAATGGGCAAGGTCATTGAGCTTGACGGCACTACCGCAACCCTTGAACAGGTGGCGCTTAAGGCGATTTCGCCCTATTCCGCCGCCGGAGCAATCCTCGGTATTACAATCGGCTCGGTTTTGGGCGCGGTATACCTTATGCTCCGCTACCGTATTGTAGGCGACCGCTTTACCAACGAGGAGCTTGCCGCTTCTCCCGAACCCCGCGGCGATAAAGCGCATTTTAAAATGCTTATTGCTATTGCGGTGCCCATTGTGTTGGGCAGCTTAACAACTCAGGTTGCGTCGCTTGTCGACCTTACCTTGGTTAATATACAGCTTGACGCCGCCGTTGAAAATAATGCCGAAGCGTTGCGTGCCTGCTACGGAAGTATTCTTGACGGTCAAACCAACGAATCGTTGCCTAATTTCCTTTACGGCTGTTACCGCAGCTATGCTTATTCGCTGTATAACTTAGCCCCGACGATAACCTCGGTTATCGGCGTTACGGCTATTCCCGTGCTTGCAACTGCGTGGAAGGCAAAGGATAACTCGGCTATCAAGATTAATATTGAGTCAAGTATACGCATTTCCTCGCTTATTGCTTTGCCCGCCGGTGCCGGATTATTCGCTTTGTCTTATCCGATATTAAACCTGATTTACCCGTTAAATCCCGTTGAAACGGCCGTTTCAACGCCTATTTTGCGAGTTCTCGGTTTAACAACGGTGTTTGCCGCTATGACCATTCCGGCAACAAGCATGCTTCAGGCAATCGGAAAGCAAAGAATCCCCGTTTACAACATGATAATCGGCGTAATACTTAAAATAGGCATAAACTATTTCCTTGTATCAATACCGTCGATAAACGTAATCGGTGCGCCTATCGGCACGGCAATTTGCTATGCTTATATTTTCATAGCCAACTTTGTTGCGCTCAGGAAATATTCATCGGTAAAGATAGATGTTCTCGGTACAATGATAAAGCCGCTTATCTGCGCCGTTGTTTGCGGCGGTGCGGCGTACGGAACGCATATGCTTTTGTCCTCTTTCAGAGGCGAGGGCAGCCTTACAACCGTTGTATCGGTTGCGGTTGCGGCGATTGCGTACGTTGTTTCGATAGGCTTTACCCGTACTTTGAGCAAAAATGACATAAATATGTTACCAAAGGGACAAAAAATAGCAAAAGTACTTGAAAAAATCCACTGGATAGGTTAGAATATAAAAGGTAGCGCATTTTAATGCCGAGTTTTATGTGCGATTTTCACAAATTCGGTTGTTAAATATTATTATAACGGCTAAAATGGTAGATATATGATTGACTTTATTCAAAAATCTAATTATGATATTAATGATTTGATTGAGATTATGGCGCTTCTGCGAAGTGAAAACGGTTGCCCCTGGGACAGGGAGCAAACCCATGATTCTATTAAATCAAATGTTATTGAAGAAGCGTACGAGGTTGCCGACGCTATTGATTCCGGCTCTGCCGATTTGCTTAGCGAGGAATTGGGCGACCTGTTGTTACAGGTGGTTTTCCACTGTCGCATGGACGAGGAAAACGGCGGCTTTAATTTCGATAACGTATGCGACGGAATTTGCAAAAAGCTTATCTACCGCCATCCGCATATTTTCGGCGACGTTTCGGCCGATAACGCCGACGAAGTGCTGAA